>CAZVVR010000016.1:0-16230 GCA_964630605.1 uncultured Mageeibacillus sp.
CACTGTTCAATTTTCAAGTTCCGATGCGCCCCTCTTTTTTAAGGCGCTTAGCTAGAATATCAAGCGAAAAACGATCTGTCAACTCAATTATCGCCTTTCTTGTGAAAATATGCTTTTTTCGCATATTGCACAAGAATAATGCGCGATATTTAAATTTACTACATAATTTTCGATGTGCTGTAAACTTGTCTGCCGTTTGTATAACTTCATATAGAGTTATGTGCGACAAATATCTTGTTGAAAAAACAGATCGATAGGATTGACTTATCAATCTACTATTCGCTCGAGGACACCTATTATCACATCGTTGAAGGTTTCAGGCTAGTACATAGGTTACACTTCTGGCTTTATTTACCGAATATTAGCCGTTTCCCCGGTTATTACCTGCTATAAGTTTTTTTGCCGCCAAAGTCAGTGGTATTAAGTCGCTCGAATCTAAATACGAAATATCAAATTTTCGATTGAGAGCAGCAAAATGCTTAACTCCGAAGTCTATTTTATTTAAATACGAGAAAACGCCTACTGCGCCCAGGGAGAATTCGTCTGCTTGTTTACCGTAGAGGGATCTTAAATCGGCTAAATCATAAAATAACTCTTCGACTGTCTCCCCAAATTGCTTCATATTCTTAGGGACATCAGCTTTTCTAATTCTTTCACCTATGTTCTTGCCGGTCATAGCTGCCGTCATAGCAGCCCGGCACAAGCCAACACTGAGGATATTTTGATTGCCAAAAGCCAGTGCCTTAAACACCTGATCTTCAGAGCTAAAACCCCCTGTTATGGATAGAGCCGGGATGTATCGGCCCTCAGATTTTAATTCCTCTGCAATTTTACAGACTGACTCTTCCAGTAATAAGGTGGGCAGACCCCATTCATTCATCATCTTGCAAGGGCTATAACCACTTCCGCCGCCGGCACCATCAAAGGTAATCATGTCTATTTGAGCTTCACTGCCGAGTCTGATTACTCTTTCTATGTCAGACTCGTCAAATCCGGCCATTTTAAAATAGAAATTTTTGATTCCCATTTCTCTTAATTTTTCAATTCTGCCAATTAAATATTCCTCGTCCCACAAGGGTAAACGCGTATAAACATAAAAGTTCGGACCAAGTCCTGCTTTATCTTTATTTATAATTTCCGGATCTGTTGGATCCGGCAGTACTAAAAGCCCAATTTTTTGCTTTTCTAAAGCTTCTTGCCTGTTTTTCAGCTTGCGAACTGGCTGTGTACCCTTTGCTCCCTGCCCAAATTTAAATTCCAGAGCTTCCAAATCATGTTCTTTCAATGCGTATTCCGGGATACCCAAGAGATCATCTTCAACATTGCATTGCAATACAATCTGACCATACCCCCGATAGTATTTCCTAAAAGCATCCAGCATGGACGCTAAAGCAGGAAATTTAACAACTTTTCGATTCTCAATTTTCAAATCAGGATCTTTGTCCCTGGCTTCCTCGCCTATCACACAAGTTACGCCGGCCATGGCTGCACCGGCAAAATAATCCTGCCAGTTCAACTTAATCAGGGCAGGTAAAATTATAGGCATGGCTAGTTTTACCGGATTAAATTTTCCATATTCACGTGCCAGGTTTACATTATAGATATTCGCTTGTTCATAACAAGCCTGAGTTCCGACAGCTCCAAAAACACGGCCATTGATGTTGAAATGCGAAAAATCAATCGGATAATCTTTCTCCGATGCAATTTGATTGTTTCCGGTATTAGTAGGATAAACAGTTTGTTTGCCAAGAACTGAGGCTAGCGCAATCTCACAAGTCCCATCGCATTCCTCGGTGCAAAAAGAACACATACCGGATTGCGGTGAAATATGCCTGCTCCTGAGATGAGTATCATTAAATGCAGACGATAATTTTGGCTGAAAAGTCATAATGCTCTCCTTTGACTTTAACTAAATTACTATGTAAATTCTCTTCTCAAATAAGACCAAACATATTTCACTAACTATTCGAATCTTTTTATAACATCACTTGTTCAAACTCATTGAGATACAGTTCGAAAGAATCCAGCGCTTTTAGAATGGGATCGGGTTTCGTCATATCGACGCCAGCTTTCTGAAGAACTTCGATCGGCCAGTCAGAAGATCCGGCTTTCAGGAAATTTAAAAAGCGTTCCACAGCCGGGTCACCCTCTTCTTTAATCGCTTCTGCAAAAGCGGTGGCAGCAGAAAATCCTGTTGCGTATTGGAAAACATAATAATTGTAGTAGAAGTGCGGTATACGAGCCCATTCCAGTGCAATTTCTTCATCAAAGGTCAAATCCGCGCCATAATAATGACGATTTAGAGCTCCGTAGTTTTCAGTCAAATAACTCGCTGTCAGCGGCTCTCCACTTTCATCTGCCTGATGAATATTATGTTCAAATTCGGCAAACTGAGTTTGACGATAAACGGTCCCCTTAAATCCATCCAGATAATGATTAATTACGGCCGCCTTCATCTTGTCATTTTCTGCCTTTTTCAATAAATACTCGGTCAGCAAATTTTCATTGGTCGTAGAAGCGATTTCAGCCAGAAAAATACAATAGTCTCCATATTGATAAGGTTGAGAATCGCGTGTAAACCATGAGTGAATACTGTGTCCCAGCTCGTGTGCCAGAGTAAATACATTATCTAAAGTTCCCTGCCAGCTCATAAGAATGAAAGGATTGGTTTTGTAAGAACCACTGGAGTAGGCTCCTGAACGCTTATTGGCATTATCGGCATAATCAATCCAGCGCTCGGAAAATGCTTTTTCCAAAACTGCAATATACTCAGGTCCGAGAGGTTGCAAAGCTTTGACAATAAGTTCCTGGGCATCCTCAAAACTGAATTTTAAATCGATATCTTTTACCAGAGGTGCATAGAGGTCATAAGAATGTATTTCGTCTAAGTTCATAATTTCTTTGCGCAAACGAACATAACGATGTAAAAGCGGGAGTTTGGCGTTAACCGCCTCCAGCAAACTGTCGTAAACTGTTTCCGGGATATTGTTTTCAAACAGTGCTGCTTCGCGTCCGCTGCTAAAGCCGCGCACGTCCTTAATGTAACTGTTAACACGAATCTGACTGGCTAAAGTCTGAGCACAAGTGTTGCGGAATTGTCCATAAGATTCATACATACTGCGGAAAGCATCCTTACGGACACGGCGGTCACGTTTTTCCATAAATCTTCCGAAACGGGCATGTGACATTTCTACTGTCTGCCCCTTCTCATCCTTAATAGGACGGAAAGTCATATCGGTATCGGAAAGAACATCAAAGGTTTCGTTTGGATCACTGAAGATCTGTGAAGCCTTCGCCAACAGCACTTCTTCTTTCTCTGATAATTGATGTTTTTTAATGCGCCACATTTCCGAAAAGTAATGTTCGAAATCTTTTAGCCCGGGTTTCTCTTGCATAAACTGACTGACTTTTGCTTCTGAGAGTTTAGCAACTTCCGGTTCAAAATAAGCCATGGCACCCTGCAAGCTGGCAAAAAGCTGCATTAGCTTTGACTTGCGGCCCAAAGCTTTTTGGTCAGCAGTGTCAGCGTCGCTGGCGCGCATAGCATAAGTGGCAAGTTTTCCCAGCTCACAGCCTACATCTTCTAACATCATCAGAGCTGAATAAAGCGTGTCTGCTGATTCGTCTAACTTTCCCCTATACGAGAGTATTTCTTCTTCTTTACCACTGAGTTTTTTAAAAGCATCTTCCCAGTTGTCGTCAGCAGCATAAACTGTTGTTAAATCCCAGGTTTCTTCCACCGGCACTTCGGAGCGCTTGCGTTGAGCTAATGTGGAATCTTTTTCTTTTTTTCGGTAAATATTCAACATAATATTTTCCTCTCATCTTAATACATAGCAAAACAGAGCTGCTTGTTGCGGCAGCTCTGTTTTCTTTTAGTTTACTCCTGGTCCAGACTGACTTCTATTTCTTCCTCATCAATTTCGTCGTCCGAAGCAGTTTTCTGCTTGTCTTTTACTTCCTGAATCAAGGCAGGATCAGGATCTGTTTCTTCTACAACATTTTCATGATCAACCACAGCCATACTAACCACTTTACCGTCACTGCTGCGCATTAGAGTCACACCTGATGTTGAGCGTCCCAGGATGGGAATCTCGGCTGTTCCCAGACGAATAATAATACCTTTGTCATTAACCAACAAAATATCCTGATAGTCATTTACTAAAGCAGCTTCTACCAATTCACCGGTTCTGCGTGTAACTTTATAAGTTATCAGACCTTTGCCGCCTCGCTTCTGCGGACGATATTGACTCAGAGCGCTGCGTTTACCAAAGCCGTTTTCCGACACAACCAGAATTGTATCGTCGCAGTTTGCGCTGAGCGAACTGATTACTTCATCATCTTTGTCCAAATTCATGCCCTTGACACCCATGGTGTTTCTGCCGGTAGCACGAACATCGGTTTCAGGGAAGCGGATTGCCATGCCTTTGCGGCTGATTAAAATTATGTCGTGTCCATCGTCCGCCAATTCAACACCGATCAACTGATCGCCTTCTCTCAGCGAAATAGCAATAATACCGCCCTTGTGAACGTTCGCATATTCAGCCATTGCAGTTTTTTTAATTTGCCCCAGGCTAGTGGCCATTATCAGGAAACCTTCTTCATCAAAATCTTTTACTTCCAGCATACCGACAATTGATTCTTGCGAATCCAAATGTAATAAGTTAACTATTGGCAAACCACGCGCCTGTCGTTTTGATTCAGGTATTTGATAGCTTTTTAATCTGTATACCCGGCCCGTGTTGGTGAAAAACAGTATTGTCTTCAGTGAGCTGGTAGTGAGGATCTGCTTAACAACATCACCTTCACGTGTTTGCATGCCGGTGACTCCGCGTCCTCCGCGGTGCTGTGAACGATACTCGTCCAACAGCATACGCTTGATATAACCTGCATGAGTCAAGGTTATAACGGCCTCTTCATCTTCAATTAAAGACTCATCATCCAGATCAAAATCTCCGCCAAATTCAAACTCGCTCCGACGGTCATTTCCATATCTGTCAGCTATGTCCTGAAGCTCCTCTTTCATAATCTGGCGCATCAAACTATCTTCACTTAGTATCTTGCTGTAATAGTCAATCTTTTCAGTAAGATCTTTGTGTTCTGCACTGAGCTTGTCACGTTCCAATCCGGATAAACGGCCTAAACGCATGTCAACAACGTGCTGTGACTGTTTTTCAGACAAACCGAAACGTTTGCTGAGAGCAAGCTTGGCTTGATCTTCGTCATCTGAACTGCGAATTATATTGATAACTTCATCAATATGATCGATAGCCAGCTGTAATCCCTCTACCAGGTGGCGGCGCGCTTCGGCCTTATCCAGATCAAATTTTGTGCGTCTGCTGATTACTGAACGCTGATGCGTTATAAAATGTTTCAGAATATCATACAGAGTCAACACACGGGGAACATACTTGCCGTTCTCCTGAACCAGCGCAATCATTATTGTACTGAAACTATCCTGCAGTTGGGTGTGACGATAAAGTTGATTCATAACGACCATAGGTGTGGCATCACGTTTTAACTCAACGACCACTCGCACCTGATCATGACGGTCCGATTCATCTCTGACATCGGAAACACCCTCAATGCGTTTTTCCCTTACCAATTCTGCGATCCGTTCGATCAGACGAGCTTTATTAACCATATAGGGCAAGCTGTGGATCAGTATACGATAACGACCACCACGCATTTCTTCTATTTCGGTATGGCCGCGTACAACAATTCTCCCACGACCTGTGCGATAGGCTGAACGAATACCTGAAGTACCCAGAATTTGACCTCCGGTTGGAAAATCAGGTCCGGGAACAAATTCCATCAGATCATCGTTGTCCGCATCCGGATTGTCGATCAAGTGAATGGTACCGGCAATAACCTCGCGTAAATTATGGGGCGGTATGTTTGTAGTCATGCCAACAGCTATACCTGTTGAACCCGAAACCAGAAGATTAGGAAAAGCAGCCGGAAGAACCGACGGTTCTTCTAATCTGTCATCGTAGTTGGGCTGAAAATCTACAGTATCTTTGTTGAGATCTTTCATCATCTCAACCGAAAGACGGGTCAGACGAGCCTCAGTATAACGATAGGCAGCGGGAGGGTCTCCGTCACGTGAACCAAAGTTGCCGTGACCGTCGACCAAGGGATGTCGCATGGAAAAATCTTGTGCCAGACGTACCAGCGCATCATAAACGGATGCATCGCCGTGTGGGTGGAAACGCCCCAGAACATCACCGACTGTAGTAGCACATTTGCGGTAGGGTTTGTCAGGGGTAAATCCCTGAGTATACATTGAATATAAAATACGTCTGTGTACAGGCTTTAAGCCGTCGCGCACATCGGGCAATGCCCTGTCTGTTATTACACT
Source organism: uncultured Mageeibacillus sp. (assembly GCA_964630605.1). GTDB lineage: Bacteria > Bacillota > Clostridia > Saccharofermentanales > DTU023 > DTU032. The sequence continues at coordinate 6,362 of CAZVVR010000016.1, forward strand.
CATAGCGTAATCAATAAAAGATTGACGCATCTCATGATCAATATCTACCGGGATGGGTTCATTGTCAGGATTTTGGAAAGCTTCATCCACTGAAGCTTCTCTGTCCAGATAAGAATCTTTTCCCTTTTCTGCCATTTAGGCCTCCTTAATATAAGTCAGCTTTTCGCTAAAAAAGCGTAAAAAAAAAGCCGGAAATATCTATCTCTATTTTAACACAGATTGCTCTATAGCGGCGACTTCTTAATGGCTGCAAAAGATCGTGGATATCGCTGTTTAGTGGACTTTTTCTTATCTACAATTACCATGGCTCTGTGCATATCAGTGCCGGGCAAAAGATAGTGCTTTGCAGTGGCTTTTCCGCCTCCAAGCAGGGGTATAGCCTTTGCAGCCAATTCCAGCTCATCTTCTTTGCCTTTCATCGCGAGAAATCTGCCACCGGGCTTTACCAGCGGCAGACATAATTCTACTAAAATATCGAGTGAACTAACGGCACGGGCCACGGCTGTATCAAACTGTTCCCTATATTCTCTTTTATGGGCCAGCTCTTCCGCACGTCCATGAACAGCGCTGATTTCTGACAAACCCAGCTCCTCTATTAGCTCTTCCAGAAAATTGATACGTTTTTTCGTTGAATCCAGCAATACAACTTTCAACTCCGGGCGCAGCAATTTAACCAGCATCCCGGGAAAACCGGCACCGGTTCCAACATCGATAAAGCTATGGCCTCGCAGGTAAGGTATAAGCAAAAAACTGTCCAGCAGATGGCTGTTAGCAATTTCCTCTTCTTCTGTAATCGCTGTCAGATTCATTACTTTGTTTTTTTCCAAAAGACGGGTAATGAATATTTGAATTTGCTCTGCTGCTTTCGGTGTTAAATTGATATCAGCTCTGTTGGCCGCCTGCTCAATTGTCTGGATTTTCATTTAGAGCCTCCTGACGTTTATGCTGGCGCGACTGTTGCTCTAAATAAACCAGAAGAACCTGAACATCTGCCGGAGAAACTCCCTGCAAACGTCCTGCCTGGCCGACAGAACTTGGCTGACGCTGGTTCAGCGCCTGACGGGCTTCGAGACGAAGGCCGGAAATTTCCATATAATCCGTTCCCGCAGGCAATCTCTTGTGTTCCAGCCGTCTAAACCTCTCTACGCGTTCTTGCTCTAATCGTGTATAACCTTCATAGCTAATCCGAATTGAAACCGTCTCGGTAACCGAGAAAGGCAAATTTGGGCGCTCCGGATCCACTTGGGCCAGTCCTTCATAGGTTACTTCTGGGCGTTTTAACAACTTATGAAGAGAGGTTGGCTGTTTTAAAGGCGTGCTGTTCATCGACTGAAGAACACGATCAGAATGCTCTGATGAATTTATTCTTGTGTTTTTAAGTCGTTCAATTTCTGTTTCCACCGCTTTTTGTTTTTCAAGAAAATGCCGATACCTGTCTTCTGAGATCAAGCCAACTTCGTAACCTTTGGGTGTGAGTCTCTGATCCGCATTATCCTGGCGCAGCAAGAGTCTATATTCTGCCCGCGAGGTCATCATGCGATAGGGTTCATTTGTCCCCTTGGTAATCAAATCATCAATCAAAACACCGATATAACCTTCGGAACGGTCAACAATAAAATCTTCTTTCCCATCCAACTTGTGAACAGCATTAATACCGGCCACCAAACCTTGAGCTGCAGCTTCTTCGTAACCGGAAGAACCATTAATCTGTCCGGCCAGAAACAAACCGTTTACGGACTTTAACTCCAGGGTTTGTTTAAGAACGGTAGGATCTATACATAAATATTCAATAGCATAGGCCGGACGCATCATTTCAGCGTTTTCCAGGCCCGGTACTGTTTTTAAAAGATCGCGCTGAACTTCTTCCGGCATCGAAGATGATAATCCTGAAGCGTAATATTCTTCGGTGTCAAGACCTGTTGGTTCCAGAAATACATGATGGCGCTCATGATCGGGGAATTTTACAATTTTATCTTCAATAGAAGGACAATAACGCGGACCGATGCCTTCAATCAGACCCGAATAAAGCGGTGACCGGTGCATATTATCAGTTAAAAGCTGTTTAGTGTCAGGAGATGTCCAGGTAAGGTAGCAGGGGATGTTCGCCCGCGGCTGCCAATCAGGATCGTCGTCATTTTCATAGGAAAAAGGCCGTGGGTTTTCATCTCCTTTTTGCAGCATCATGTCTTGCAAATGCAGACTACGCCGGTGAAAGCGGCCGGGTGTTCCGGTTTTAAATCTCCTGCCGGGAAGGCCCATATCGATCAAAGATTGGCCTAAACCACGTGACGGAGCTAATGCATCGGGCCCCGAATCAATAATTGCATCGCCAATTATTACCCGTGCATCAAGAAAGGTGCCCGGGGCAAGAATGACGATAGGCGCCTGATAGATTCCACCGGTAGATGACATAACACCACAAATCTGCGGCAACCCACTGCCGCTGTCTTCGTCAAAAAGCACGTCCACTATTTCATGCTGTACCAGCAGAAGGTTTTTTTCTTGTTCCAGTATGCTTTTCATGTCTCTTTGGTAATGGACACGATCCATTTGAGCACGCGGAGAAATAACAGCCGGACCTTTGGACGCGTTTAGCATACGAAACTGAATCATATTGCGGTCAGCTATTCTGCCCATTTCACCGCCAAGTGCATCTATTTCACGCACCAGCTGCCCTTTAGCAGTGCCGCCAATATTAGGGTTACAGGGTAAATTGGCCAGGCTATCCAAAGTCATGGTAAAGAGAATGCAAGACTTACCTAATCGTGCTGCAGCTAAGGCAGCTTCACAACCGGCATGTCCGGCGCCTACCACTATGATATCGACGCTGTCTGCGAGAAAGGTATTATCTTTTTTTATTGCTTTTTGAAAAATAGTCATATTTATCTTTTATAAATTAAAATCAGCAAAAACTGATTATTGTTAGTAATTGTTATTTGCCAATGCAAAAACGCGAGAAAATAGTATCAATCAGGGTCTCGGAAACATCGTCACCACTCATTGCTGCCAAGCTTTCAACTGCAGACCGCAACAAAGTAGCTATCAGATCGTAGGAGAGACCGGCGTCAATGGCTTCACGTGCAGATCTAACTTGCTCCAAACTTTTATCAGCCAAAGATTTATGTCTGGAATGAGTTACTATCGCTGCTGAAGTCTGTTTTTGAACCCCGTGATCTTCAGGCCTGATTGCAAAATCTTCTGACTGCACGTCTAATTCCAAAGTATCGTGTTCTATAAAGTTTAAAAGGATATTGCGTAAGGCGTTTAAATCTTCCTCGCGCTTTGCTGACCAGGCTATGGTTGGCACCTCAGGCAGATACTTTCCGGCAAAGCTGGCTGGGTCTTCTTCAGAGGGTACAGAGCTGCGTAAATCATCTTTCCCCAGAACAAGTAAGATTTTCTGTTCCCGGTCCAATATGGTCTTAACTGTATTCATTTCATCCTGAAGCTCACCGGAACTTCCAAGAGGCGGCGACAACACCCAGAGCACAAGATCGGCGTTTTGAAGTGCTTCCTGTGCTCGCTTAATTCCTTCTTGCTCAATCGGATCATCTGACTTAACTGCCAAACCGGCAGTATCAGTCAAGTGAATCAGGTAACCTTCTAAATTAAGGTCAATTTCAATCGTGTCGCGAGTTGTCCCCGGGATATCACTTACGATAGCACGTTCATGATCAGTCAAGGCATTTAACAAGGACGATTTCCCGGCGTTAGGTCTGCCGGCAATCACAATAGAAAGACCTTCCCTCACTAAGCGGCCATAACGGAAACTATCAGCTAACTGCTTTAGGCTGTTCTCCGAGAACGACAGATCCCGGCTAACCTGAAGCCGGTCCTCTGCCCGCGCTTCTTCTTCATCCCAATCCATCAAAGTTTCCAGAAAAGCGAGAATCGCATAAAGTTTGTCCAGTTCAGTGCGCACTGCCTGGGACAAACGACCGCGTAATTGAGCAAAAGCCAGTTGCGTTTGTTGTTCAGATTCCGCGCGGATCATATCCATGACCGCTTCTGCCTGTGCCAGATCTATCTTGCCACCGATAAAAGCACGTTTGCTAAACTCACCGGGATCAGCCAGGCGAGCACCGTTACTGATCAAACTGTCCAGAATTGATTGGCGAACCGCGTTGCCTCCATGACAAGATATTTCGTAGACATCCTCACCTGTATAGGAATGAGGAGCACGGAAAGCAGCCAGGACAACTTCATCAATACCAGCCCAGATTCCAGGGGCCATAGTATAACCTGACATCTGAGAAGGTTTCGGAAATTTTTCTCCGTAGGGACAAAACAGGCGGTCACATATAGACGCAGCATCAGGGCCCGAAAGTCGAAGCACCGCCAGGCCACTTTGACCGGGCGGTGTCGAAAAAGCAGCAATCGTATCAAACCCAGCACTGTGAGCTTGGAATTTTTGCTCAGTTAAATTGTCATTCTTGGTTTTCATCAATAACTTCAACACCTGCGCTTGGTGCCACTACTATATGTCTTCTGGGATCCCTGCCTTCGCTGTAGGTTACAATGCCGGGATATTCGCGGAGACACATATGAACCAGACGTCTTTCTGCCGGATTCATAGGCTTCAGCTTTTTTTCGCGTCCACTGGCCATGACATGATCTGCAGTGCGTTTTGCCAAAGCTTGAATTCTCTCTTCAGATCGCTTGCGATAGCCTGCGACGTCAACTACTACACGTAAATATTCGTCCACATATTTATTGGCGACCACGTTAGCCAGATACTGTAACGCATCTAGAGTTTCACCATGTCGCCCGATTGCTGCGCCACTGTCAGAACCACTCACGTCGATGTGCAGGCTTCCGCCTTCATCTACATAGGAATCGATTCTGCCGTGGATGCCAATCCCGGAAAGAACTTCCTGAAAGTAATCCAATACGGCATTCTCCGCAGCTGCAAAGCCGCGTTCGGGTACATCTTCGGCTTCTTCACGATCCGACTCGTCAAATTCCAAAGCTTCAGCTTGTTCACTATCGTCGTCTTCATCAAAATCTTCAGTTTCAGCGGCATCAGCTTTCAAACTGGCCCGCACCAATGCAGGCCTGCGACCGAATCCGAGCAAACCACCTATTTCGCCTTTATCCAGGATTTCAATATCCACTTCGTTTCTGTGGACTCCCAGCTCTTCCAGTGCTTTATCAACAGCAATATCAACTGTTTTTCCGGATGTTTCTATTGAATCTTTTTTAGTCATGGTGTCCTCCTAAATTGACAGCAGTTACCACCATCAAATGCTGCTGTAAAGATGAATATAATTACTCATTAATTATCTTGATTATTTCTATTGAATAAATTCCTAATACGATCTCCGAGTGATTCACGTTTCTCTTCTTCTGCTATCGTGGCTTCGATTACCTCTTTGTGAGTTCCTCGTGAAAGTGGGGCGGCATCTGCTGCATATTTTTGTTTTAGGGGTTTTACATAAAAGTTATATCCCATCAGCGACTGCAACAAATACATTAGATTTTGGAAAAGCCAATAAAGACCCATAGCAGCCGGGAAGGTAAACATAGTGTAAAGCATAATCAGAGGCATGAAGATTTGCATGCTCTTGCCCATTCCGGCCATTTGATTATCCGGAGTTTGACCGCTTTTAGCAGGGTTGTTTTTCTCACGGGCTTTTTCTTCCTTGGTTTGCCGCGGAAAGGGTGTACTGATACGGGCAATATACATCTGCAGAAAATATGAGCTGATGGTAATAATTACCAGAATCAACAGCGGCAGCCATGTCCGCCACTCAGGTCCAAACCAGTCTGCCGGTTTCCAGGAAGGTGTCATGGCAAGATCCATGCCCAAAAAACGCGTATTTACAATTTGTTCTAATTCAATCCAGCCGTTTTCGACTGAAGTTGCAAGAGCTGAGGCAGATTCGCGCAAACCGTTTATAACAGGAATATCCATTAAAGCAACATTATTAACCTGTGCTTCCGACATCAGTCCTTGTCCTGCCAAAAGCCCCGCGATTTTGCGCAAATTGTAAACAGGCACTTTGCCAACCCAGCGCAGAGGTGAGCGGAAGATATAAATCAAAGGCCATATTATCATCAATGGGATCAGAGAAGTAACACAACCGCCGGCCATTGATACGCCATGCTTTTTGTAAAGACCCTGAGTCAATTCCTGTTGGCGTTCGGGATTCTTTTTATATCTTCTCTGAATTTCCTGAATATCAGGTTGCAGTAATTGTTGGCGCAACATGTTGCGCTGAGAGCGCAAACCCAAAGGGGTAAGGATTGCTCGGACGGCAATGGTGAAAAGTATAACTACGAGGCCATAGTTTCCTATCCATATATATAAATTGCTCAGGATCCAACTGAAAAAAGTATAAAGCGGATCCAAGAGAGCCAGCTGCACTGGGATAAAGCTTATCATTCTTGAAAACTCCTCGATTTCATTTAGTGTTTAGACAAACCAACTATGCTCTGAGATTTTTCTTCAAATAAGCAAAGCTTGGTTTTTTTAGGTACAGGATCATAGCCGCCCTTACCAAAGGGATTACAGCGTAATATACGCCATATTGCCAAAAGGCTGCCACGCAAAGCGCCATGTACAATAATTGCCTCTCTGGCATAGCTGGAACAGGTGGGAAAATAACGACAGCTTGCAGGGGTTAGCGGTGATATCGCTTTTTGATAAAAATTTATCAAAAGCAAAATAAAACGCGCAGCCAAAGATTTTTCCTGCGTTGATTTAATTTTGGTCGTGCTGCTTTTCACTTTCCCAAAATCCCTTCTCCGGGCTGTCCTATTTTTCTTCAGTTAAACCCATCTTCCTGAGCAAGTAATACAGCTCCCGGCTTAATGCATGTTGATCCGGCTCCGAATCTTGCCAACGCGCTGTCACGATTATGTCGTAACCGGGACGAAGATTAATTCCGCTGAGGCGAAAAACTTCACGCAACAAGCGCTTCATCCGATTACGTTCTACACTGCTCCGAATTTTTTTAGCAACGGCAAAACCAACGCGGGGCAAAGTGTCTTTTTCGTTACCCTTTCTCTGAAAAGCATGCAACACAAGCCAGCGTCCACTGCGGTGATACCCGCGCTGGTAGACTCTGGTGAAATCAATGTTTCGTTTGAGCTTTTCATAGGTTGGCACAAGAACACCTTTTAGGCGCTCAGAACTTTACGGCCTTTACGGCGACGGCGTTTCAGGATTTTTCTGCCTGAAGACGTTTTCATGCGTTTACGGAAACCATGTTCACGTGAACGTTGTCTTTTCTTAGGTTGATACGTCCGTTTCATTCCAAATCATTCCTTTCATCAAGTAAAAAGTCCTCATGTCCATTTTTTCCATAAAAGACGAATAAACTTTTTACATAAATATAATTAAATCAATACAGTCGACATTTAAATGCCAAACACTACACCTCACACAACTCTACTTATAGGCATAAACATTGGGATTATACAAATGTCAACGGCTTTAGTCAATTAATAACTGTTAATGCCTTATTAAATTCTGTAACTATTCGTTGCTGCGTTCCGCTGCTTCAACAACATGTTTCATCAGAATAGATGTTGTAACTGAGCCGACACCGCGCGGAACAGGAGTAATTGCTTTTACCAGAGGTTCAACTGCTTCGTAATCAACATCTCCGGTCAATTTGCCTTCTTCATCGACATTGATTCCTACGTCAATTATTACTTGTTCAGAATGACAAAAATCCGGATTTACCATCTTAGCCTGTCCCACGGCTGCAATCAAGACATCGGCTTGTTTTGCAACTTTTGCAATATCTTTGGTACGGCTATGGCAAATAGTTACTGTAGAGTTTTCCTGCAGCAGCATCATAGCTACTGGTTTACCTATGACAAGGCTACGTCCCAAAACAACAGCACGTGCACCGTTTAACTCCACATTATAATGCTTAAGTATTGCAATGGCTGCCTCGGCAGTACAGGGAGCGAATCCACTGGCTTCGCCTTTAAAAATCCCCGCTAAAGAGCCATCCGTGAGACCGTCGATATCTTTTTTTGCAGCAAGTAATGCAGCAATTCTCTTCTCGTCTATTTGCTGAGGTAAAGGGCGGAATATCAAGCAACCATGTATTGAGTCATCTTGGTTTATATCTAAAATAACTTGCTCCAAATCTTCCTGCGAAAGATCCCGGGCCAGCTCGTAAACTTTAACCTTTACACCTACTTTTTCAGCACGATTGAGGCTACCGCGTTCATAAGAAAGATCATCAGCTTCTTCGCCCAGACGCACGATCGCCAACTTTGGCTCTATGCCCTTATCTTTTAGCTTCGCAACTCGTTCTGTTAACTCTTCTGTCAAAACATCGGCAACTGCCTTACCCAATAAAACTTGTACCATGTGTTCTCCTTTAATTTTTTTTCATAGCTTAGTGTAAGCAATTCTCTTACATACGATACATATTCAATTGATCGAAAATCTATTAACTATCATAGCACAGACATATATATACATTAACCATTTTTAACCATTTTTGATTTTATCGGATTAATTAAGGCATAGCCGGTAACCGGCTATGCCTTTTATCAAAAATATCTTGGTTTTTTGACAGATTATTACATATCTTCCTGGGCTGACAACTGCTCTACCTCGAAATATGCTTCCGCACGATCCAGTACTCGCTGACGGGCAGCAGGAGAGAGAACTTCAAATATCCTCAACAACAAACGCTTCTGTTCCAACATTTGCACCTGCTCCTCGTTCGTTTCTATACCGTCAATGTAGTCACTAGGTCTCAAAGAGAAGCGATCAGCATCCTCAAATTCTTCTAAAGATCTTTGGCTGAGTACGTTGTCTAATGAGGTGCCAAAATAATCCGCCAACCTGCGTGCGGTCTTAATGTCCGGGTAATTTCTTCCGCTTTCCCACTGGCTGACAGAAGTCTGTGTCACACCCATAGCCTCGGCCAAATCAATCTGCGTCATATGATTCTTTTTTCGATAGTAGCGAATACCACTAACAAAGGTTTCACCACTACTAGATCCGCTAGACATATAGGATGCTCCTTTCATATCAATTTACGTTGATATTATAACATGATTTCCTTTAAGTGCTCCCAAAGATATAAAAAGGTAACATTAGATTGAGGAGCAGCTAATGATGCCTGCGGACTGACAACTGGCTCTTGATACCACTTTGGTACACATGTTTCCAAATTGCTGAAATTTTGCTTGTATTTTAATAAATCATCAAATGTTTTTTGAAACTGGCAGTTAGAATATGGCAATTTCCAATTATGCAATATTCTTACAAAACTATCTAAAGCGTATAAATTGAAAAATTGCAGTGGAACCTGCAAATTATAGTAGACGTGAACAAGGAGACTTTTGATTGTATCATTTTCGTTTTTAAAAATAGCCAAAAAGTCACATAAATTAATGTCTATTATGCTGTATTCAAGGCACAGGGGTTTAGACATATAAAGCAGGTCATCTTGAAGACGCAGAAATCCGGACTGGGTATAACGAGATAATTGCATGGTATTCTTTAATTTTCTGCTTTTACGCAGATTATTCTTACATTCTTTTAAAAAAGACGATATTCCTTTCAGTCCTTTTTGCTGAAAAAAGTTTTCTTCCGCACGCTTTAATTGAACTTTGAACTCACTGAAAAATGTTTCCTTGTCACGAACGGCTTCCACAAAATTAAGTCGCGGTTCTTTTTTTAATGAGACCGGCAGCGAAGAGAGATGAACAAAATCAAAAAATGTCTGCATAAAATCTCTCGGTTTACCGTTTTCTCTCAGTGGACGCCCTTTAACTATAGGAATTAAGACGTAAGAGTATTTACCAATACAAGCAAATTTTGCATATCTGAAAACTGAATTTTGGTTGTGGGTTCTTTTGCATATTTTATCGTTTAATGTGGACAAAAACAG
>CAZVVR010000017.1:0-16045 GCA_964630605.1 uncultured Mageeibacillus sp.
AAGCGTTCCGGCAGTCTCACCATGAGAGACAAAGCATTGCGCTAAATTGATCAGTTGGCTAGTTTTTTGATTAAAAAAACCCGAAGGCCGAAGCCAATCTTTAATATTCTCTGCGGATTGCTTTAGCAGCCAGGAAGCGGTGAAGTTATTCGCCCCGGCTGCTTGTTTGATCTTTGCCAATGCGAGTTCAACGTTGGTCCAGGCCGTGTTTTGGGTCAAAATTGCTCCTGCCATCATCTCCCACTCAGTATCTGCCGGCCACCATTCCAGAGATCCGTATTCCATATAAAGTTTGGCTAAGCAAAAGAAAATGTTCTTATCCAGAGGTTTGGAATCAGTAATTATAAATGAGTTATTCATTTTAGGAACCCAGATAAGCTTCAGAGACGCGCTTATCCTGCAACATCTCACTGGCCACTCCTTCATAAACAATCTTGCCAGTTTCCAACACATAACTGCGGTCAGCAATGCTTAAGGCCATTCTGGCGTTTTGTTCTACCAATAATATGGTAGTTCCTTCACTACGCATTTCCTGAATTAAATCGAAAACTTCCTTTACCAGTAAAGGAGCCAGGCCCATAGACGGCTCATCCATAAGCAACAGTTTGGGTCGTGACATCATTGCTCTGGCAATGGCCAGCATTTGCTGTTCACCTCCGGAAAGTGTGCCTGCAGCCTGGTGCCTTCTTTCCGCCAAGCGGGGAAAACGCTCCATAATCCGGTTAAAGTCTTTTCTTATTTCGGATTTTTTTGTTCTTGTATAAGCTCCTATTTTCAGATTATCCTCTACATTAAGGCGCGTGAATATTCTTCTTCCTTCCGGCACCTGAACCAAACCGGTTGTTACAATATTTTCCGCTTTCAACTTGAGCAGATCCATGCCTCTGTATGTAATCTGACCCTGACGAGCTTTTAGCAAACCTGATATACAATGCATGATCGTGGTTTTACCGGCTCCATTTGCACCGATCAGAGAAACTAATTCACCCTCTTCTCTTATATCCAGATTAACTCCTTTTATGACATGGATCGGTCCATAGTAGACATGCAGATCTTTAATCGAAAATATACTTTTCACACTAAACCTCCGCTCCTAAATATGCAGCAATAACATCCTCATTATTTCTTATCTCTTCCGGCCTTCCTTCTGCAATTACACAGCCGTAATTTAAGACTACGATTCTATCGCAAATGCCCATTACCAGCTTCATATCATGTTCTATCAGCAAAATGGCGATCGAAAAATCTTCACGTATTTCATCGATCCTTTGCATCAGCTCCTCAGTTTCGGAAGGATTCATGCCTGCTGCCGGTTCATCAAGCAGCAAAACCCGCGGATTAGTAGCCAGGGCCCGGCAAATTTCCAGCTGACGTTGCTGGCCGTAGGGTAGTTTGCCCGCGTAATAATCTGCAAAAAGTTCCAGATCAAAAACTTGCAATAATTTTCTGGCTTTTTCTTCTATTTCCTTTTCTTCGCGCCAATAAGAAGGAAGACGCAGTATGCCTTTCAGAACTGAGTATTCTCCCTGCTGTAAAAATCCTACTTTCACATTGTCCAAAACAGACATGTTGCGAAAAAGCCTGATATTCTGGAATGTGCGCGAAAGACCCTGAACAACAGCTTTGTTGGGCTTTTTTCCGCTCAAAGTCTTGCCGTCTAAAATTATTGAGCCGCTATTGGGCAGGTAAACGTGAGTCAAAAGATTGAAGATTGTAGTTTTGCCCGCACCGTTTTGTCCAATCAAACCTGTGATACTGTTTTTTTCAACACTAAAACTGACATCGTTAACTGCAATCAAGCCGCCAAAGCGAAGCGTTAAGTTTTTAAGTTCCAGCAAGGTCATCTTATCTTCTGCCTTTCATTTTATGCTCAAACGGATCTTCCGGAGTTCCGGAAGAAGTTCCTGTTCGATCGCGCAGAGTGCTGTCAGCTTTACGTTCAGCACTACCGCTTGCAGGGATATTTTCCCTTTCAATCGCTCTGCTGCCACCGACACCCGAGCTTGGTTTCTCCTCTAAACGTTCGCGGCGAAATAATTTTGCTATTCCGGCTTGTGACAACTCTCTTTGCCCCAGCAAACCTGCAGGACGATAATGCATTAACAAAATGAGAACCACTGAATATATTAAGGTGCGGTAAGCATCTATACCCCGCAAAAACTCAGGCAAAAGAGTCAGGAAAAATGCTGATATAACTGATCCTGTTAAAGAACCGATGCCACCAAAGACAACCATAACCATAAAATTAATGGATTGATTGTAATCAAAGAAACCCGGCTCCAGCACTCCCGCGTAATGAGCATAAAGTCCACCCGCAATACCGGCGAAAAATGCCGAAAAAGTAAAAGCCAGCAGCTTGTAGCGTGTTACGGCTACTCCGCATGCTTCAGCTGCGATGTCGTCTTCACGAATAGAAATAATTGCTCTGCCATGCCGGGAGCGTATCAGTGTGTAGATAACAACAAGTGTTACGATTAAGGCCCAGTAGCCGAGGGTGTAGCTGGTATCAAGAGAAATCCCCGTTAAAGGCTGGCCACCACCTGTTATTTTCAGCGAACGCATCAGCACTTTTACAATCTCACCAAAAGCCAGGGTCGTAATAGCCAGATAATCACCACGCAAACGCAGCACGGGAATACCAATAATCAGGGCTGACAAGCCGGCAAATAAGCCACCTATTAAAAGAGAGAAAAGCAATATACCGATGTTACCCGGTCGTCCGGCTGACAGCGTAATAAGAGCAGAACTGTAAGCACCGACAGACATAAATCCCGCATGGCCCAGATTCAATTCTCCTAAAAGTCCGGTCGAAAGATTTAGCGAGACAGCCGCTGTAGCGAATATGCAACAGAGGGTAAAAAGATCTATAAAGGTACGGCTAACGACTCCGTTTGAAAACAAAAGATGGAATATCAAATAGATTACGATAGCTGCTGCCAAATTAATTAAGTACGATTTAATTTTTGACTTTGACATAAAAACCTCTAAACCTTTTCTCTTTCACTTTTTCCCAGCAGACCTGCAGGCTTGAGCAGCAATACCAAGATCAATACCAGGAAAACTACGGCTTCAGATAACTGAGATACTGAAGAAGGGATATAGGCTTTCGTCATCGTCTCAATCAAACCGAGCAGAAAACCACCCAGCATGGCACCGGGAATAAAACCGATTCCTCCCAGTACCGCTGCAATAAAAGCTTTGATTCCCGGCATAGCACCCATATATGGCGTTATCTGGGGATATGAGACTATAAACAAAGCAGCAGCAATGGCTGCCAATGCAGAGCCGATGGCAAATGTCATTGAAACAATGTTATTAACTTTTATACCCATTAAATAGGCTCCCTTTAAATCCTCGGAAACCACCAGCATAGCAATACCCGCTTTGTGGCGAGTCAGGAACAGCTGCAAGGCGATCATTACAATGACAGCAATACCTATGGTGATGAGAGTCCAGGAACTTAAGGAAATTTCCCCCAGTTTAAAAACCGGAAAACTAGCAGCTGTTATCGGAAAGGCACGGGGGTCGGGTGAGATCAAAATAGCGTAGCTTGTTTGTAAAAACAAACTTACGGCTATGGCTGTGATTAGAGCAGATAATCTGGAAGCTGAACGCAAACGCCGATAAGCCACTCTTTCAATCAACATTCCCAAAGCCATGGACAAAAGCATAGCTAATAAAACTGCCGGAATAAAGGGCATGTCCAGTAAAGTGATAAAGAAAAATATTGAATATGCTGCAGTCATCATTATTTCGCCATGGGCAAAATTAATCAGTTTAATGATGCCATATACCATGGTATAACCAAGGGCGATCAGCGCGTAAATGGATCCAATTTGTAATCCGTTCAGAAGCTGCATAATGAAATATGTCATAAGTTATCTCTTTCAACGGAGTCGCCTCCATAAGACAAAGTCATGTGCCCAGAGGGACAACCCTCCCGGTACATGACTTTGACAAAATACATCTACTTTTATGCTGAGAAAGCGTGAGTACTAATCGTCACTTCGCATTTTCGCAAATAAAGTATATTCACCATCTTCAATTGAAATTATAGATACTGTTTTGATTGGATTATTATTGTCATCAAAAGTTATGTCGCCGGTTATGCCCTCAAACTCAATGTTTTTCATGGCGTCAATAATTGCTTGAGAGTCTGTACTGCCGGCATCTTCAATCGCCTGCATCATCATACGAGCCGCATCATAACCAAGAGCCGCGAACGAAACTGCTTCCATATCATAGGCTTCGCGATAGGCACTCAAAAAAGATTGCAGTGAATCATTTGGATCATCAGGTGCATAATGGTTAGTAAAATAAGATCCGTCTGCATCATTCTTATCTGCGCCGATGACGTTTTCACTCAAAACCCCATCCCAGCCGTCTCCGCCCAGAAAAGCTACATCAAGACCGACTTGCCTGGCCTGACGCACGATCATAATATTGTCATTGTAATAATTGGGGACATAGAGAACCTCTGGATCTGCAGCTGCAATCCGGGTAAGCTGAGTTTTGAAATCTTTGTCACCATCACTGTAGTTTTCTTCTGCCACAATCTCGATATTTTCCATTTTACATCTGGCAACAAAAGCATCCGTCAGTCCCTGTGAATAGTTGTCGGAAACGTTGTAAAGTATTGCTGCTTTATTTAGTTTGAGCTCGTTAGCTGTAAAGGCTCCCATGAGGTCACCCTGAACTTCATCAATAAAGCAGGCCCGGAAAACGTTGGATCCCTGCTTGGTTATATCAGCTGCTGTGCCGCTGGCAGTTATCATGGGCATATTATCACGGGCTGCACGCTGTGCTACCGCAATACTGGGTCCTGAAGTAACGTCTCCGATCAGAGCAACAATTTTGTCATCACTAACCAGGCGGTTGTAAGCATTAGTCGATTCGACGGAATCGCCTTTGGTGTCATAAACGATATATTCTACTTGTTTCCCCAGAACTCCACCGTTGTCATTAATTTCTTTTATAGCTAATTTAACGGCATTGTTTACCGCTATTCCGTATACAGAAACGTTACCGCTCAGCGGCGCCAGGCCACCTATTTTTATAGTATTTGCTCCTGCATCAGGATCACTTGGTTTCTCTTCAGATGAATTACCGCAGGCTGCCAAAAGCATAATAATCGATAACATCACCAGTAAAACTGAAGCAAGCCTTTTTTTAGATTTAAATTTTTTCATACAATTGACCTCCCTTGGGACAAAAATAAATCCGATTTGTTTATTTGCAGGAAAATACTATTTCATGCATGATTAATCGAATTCACTCAATCCTATTATCTTTAAAGGTAAAGGTCAATGAATTTTATAATTTTGAGCAATATTGCCAAGTATGACCTGATGAATTGAAATAAAGTATACTCTTTTTCCTGTATTAAAATACATAAAGCTCCTGTTTGAGCAAACTGCTGCTTTTCTGCCATTTCATATAAAACAAAAACGCAGCACTATCTTTCAAAAAGTTAATCATAATCTTTATGCTCCTAATCTACAAAACAAAAAGGATCGTTGAAAGCCAGATAACAAAAACCAAACTCAAAGCACAAAGCGTCGTTGTCAATAACACCACCTGAGAGGCGAATTCTGCTTCGTTATTATTTTCTGTTGCTATTAAAGCTGTATTTACAGCAGTAGGGACAGCAGAAGAGATGAAAAGCGTCCGCGCCATTAAACCGGTAATACCTAATATTTTGATTAAAAGCAGGGCCAGAAGTGGTCCGCCGACAAGCCGGAGCAAAGCTGCTAGCCACACATTCCCTTTGGTCAGGGATAATTTTGTGTGAGACAGCTGGATGCCTAGAGCGATAATGGACATCATTATAAGGGCGTTGCTGCTTATTTCCAGTGCAGACCAGAAAAAGGCTTGTGAGAGATCATAGGGTATCTGTTTTAAAAGAATCACCAAAGGAACTACGTAAGTCATCGGCATACGGAAAATTATTCCGAGTGCATCCCGTGCACACGTTTTAGCACGAGCCGCATTGTAGTAGCTGATGGTATGAGTTAAAACATTTTGAACTACAAACACCACCACTTGGATGGAAATTGCCTGATCCAGCCAGGGAGTTTCCCCCGCACTCAGGTAACGCCCCGTGGAAAATACCAGGGTTATCAGAGGAATGCCGATATTACCCGCATTGAAATAGGACACAGAGTTCTGAAATGCCATTCTCAGAGAAGTTTGATGACCAGAAAGCCGGGACGTTACATTTGCAACCAGAATCAAAAAGAGCAGCAGCAGCACGCTGAAAATCACCACCATTAGTTGATCACTGTCAAATTTTGTATTATAAAGCTGGACAATGGCATAGGCTGGCATGGTGACATAAAAAATAATTTTCGTCAGTGTTCCCAGGTCCATCGTAAATTTTCGACCGAGAAAAAACCCGGTCAGGATCAAGATAAATAGCGGAACAATATTATAAAGAAATATATGTAATGCCGGATGCACAGTTTGTCTCCCCTTACCGATTATTGAATCCTGGCTGCAAAATCAAAGGTTGAGTCCGATTTTTTATTCTAAAATTTATCGTTATACGCCCTTTTGTACATATCCGGATATTCATAAGCCTGATCCTGCTCTCTGGCAGTAGCAGCCACCCAGTATGGATTGCGGAGAAGTTCTCTGCCCAGGGCTATCAGGTCAGCCCTGCCATTGGCCAAAATTTCC
The DNA here is from genome assembly GCA_964630605.1 of uncultured Mageeibacillus sp. Classification (GTDB taxonomy): domain Bacteria; phylum Bacillota; class Clostridia; order Saccharofermentanales; family DTU023; genus DTU032. The sequence continues at coordinate 6,679 of CAZVVR010000017.1, forward strand.
TCCGCTAATTCTTTATTGCTGATGAGTCCAACAGCGATTACCGGAACTTCACATTCTTTTTTGATTGCTTCTGCCAGGGGTATCTGATAACCCGGGTAAACGTCAAATTCGGCTTCTGCAATACCTCCTGAACTTATATGAAAAAGATCAACATATTTTTTAGCCATTTTCACTACTGCTTTTGTTTCATTCAGATCAATGCCCCCGGGCAGATAATCCGTCGCCGATAAACGCAGCAGCAAAGCTTTGTCTTCCGGCCACACTGCGCGAACCTCTTGCAAAATTTCCAGCAAAAATCTCGCGCGGTTCTCCAGGCTGCCACCATATTCATCTGTGCGCTTGTTGGATACAGAAGATAAAAAAGTACTGAGTAAGTATCCGTGGGCCCCGTGGATTTCAATGGCATCAAAGCCTGCGGCAGCAGCTCTTTCAGCCCCGTCACAGAAAGCCTGCCTGACTTCTGCCATATCTTCCGGCGTCATCTCGCGCGGCGTGCGGTATGCTTCATCGGATACTTCAGCGCTGGGCGCAATGGTATAATTTTGCTTTTTATTTTCTGCCTGACTTTTGCGGCCTGCATGATTCAGCTGCAGGGCCATCAGCGCACCTTCTTTGTGACAAGATTTTACTATACGACTCAATCCTGTGATATGAGCGTCTTCCCAAATACCCAAACAATTATCTGTAATGCGGCCATTTGGCAGGACACCGGTTGCTTCCATAATAATCAGGGCTGTCCCGCCGATTGCGCGGCTGGCGTAATGGATGAGATGCCGGTCAGTGGCGTACCCATTATTTTCTGCAGCATATATGCACATTGGCGGCATCACTATTCTGTTTTTTAACTCAAGGTTTTTCACTTTTAATGGTTTGAAAATATGCATATTATCTCCTTTTACAAATCTTTGTAAATTTTAAATCATTAGTCGTTTATTTGTATTGTTTTAAGCTTACTAATTTATTGGGGATCAGGCAAAATAAAATGATTAAATACTCTGTTTTTAATCATATAATAGACAAGCTTAACTTAGTGGCTTAAACTCAATATGTGATTTTATATAAATACTATTTTGCTGTGATATTCAGCCCTATATTTTGCAACCGGAAGGAGTACAGCTATGAATGAACAAGGATTTATTGATTTCCGCAGTGATACTGTGACCCATCCCACAGCCGAGATGCGACAGGCTATGTTTGAGGCGGAAGTCGGCGATGACGTTTACGGAGACGATCCTCTGACCAACGAGCTGGAAAAAATTGCGGCTGAGATTTTGGCTAAGGAAGCCGCACTTTTTGTTCCCAGCGGAACCATGGCAAACCAGCTGGGCGTACTGGTGCACACTCAGCGCGGCCAGGAGATTATACTGGGTTCTAATTCGCACATTTTCGTACACGAGGTTGGTGCTGCTGCCGTGCTTTCGGGTGTCAGCATGAAAACTATTGAGTTTTCGGGCGATCTGCCTGAACCGGCAAAGATTGAAGCTGCGATCCGCTCTGAGGATATTCATGAGCCGGAAACCAGCTTGATTTGCCTGGAAAACGCCCTGTCTAACGGCCGGGTTGTGCCTTTGGAGACAATGCGGGAAGTTTATGAACTGGCCAGGCAGCGTCATCTCGCTGTCCATTTGGATGGAGCGAGACTATTCAATGCAGCTGTTTTTCTAGGCGTCGATGTCAAAGAAATTACTCAATATGCTGATACAGTTAACGTTTGTCTATCCAAGGGTTTGGGCGCTCCTATCGGCAGTATTTTCGCAGGACCTGCCGGGCTGGTGAAAAAAGCACGTAAATGGCGCAAATTGCTGGGAGGTGGCATGCGTCAAACGGGGCTCATAGCAGCTCCTGCCCTGCTGGCTATCCAGAAGATGCCCCGGCGCTTACCTGAAGATCATGAAAACGCCGATTATCTTGCTAATAAATTAAATGAGCTTGATGCTATCTCTGTTTTAACTGAACGCCGCGATATTAATATGGTTTTCTTCAGAATTGATAAAAATGGTGAACTTCTAAGTCAGCTGCCCAAGCTTTTAGCAGAACACAAAATTCTGATCAACAGACAAGAGACCAACGGCGAATGGCGTTGGCTTACACACAAAGACATCGACCGCAGTGATATTGATCAGGCCGTAAAAATATTAAACGAACTGATCCGTTAGTTTTTAATCCCCGATCAGCTTTACGTAGTAGAAACGACTTCGGGGACCATCAAACTCTGCAAAATAAATACCCTGCCAGGTGCCGCGTACCAGCCTGTTTTGCTGGATAATTAAAAGCTCGCTGCAACCAATAACACTCGACTTTAGATGGGCAGGTGTATTTCCTTCGTAATGCCGATAATTAGGATTGTGCGGCATAATCTGGTTTAGTCCGTAAAGCATATCACTCTGGACATCAGGATCAGCGTTTTCATTAATAGTGATTGCCGCAGTAGTATGAGGGCAATAAACCAGGCAGATACCACTTTCAATCTTGCTTTCACTGAGAAAAGACTCAATACTTGCAGTTATGTCATAAAAACCTTCGTGGCCAGTTTGGAGAGAAAATTTTTTAAGCATTACACTCCTTTCGAGAAAAAATACTTTCTCATTATTTTTTCCTTCTTAAACAAGTACTATGACCGGAACATTTCTTTGGATAAGTGGTAAAGCAACTCTACACCAACACCACTGGCTCCCTTAGGTTTACGATCATCTGCTTTTTCAGAATAAGAACTTCCGGCGATATCCAGGTGCAGGAACGGAGTATTGCCGGTAAAAGCACGCACAAAATGGCCTGCAGTTATGGTCCCCGCTCCTTTGCCAGCTGAACTGTTTCTGATATCGGCACGATCACTTTTGTTTAATTCAGCATATTCCTCGTGAAACGGCAGGCGCCAGACCAGGTCACCGGAATTATCTGTTGCTTTTTCCAAGGCAGACCAAAGTTCTTCGCTATCTGACAAACCACCGGTCATTATATTCCCCAAAGCAGCTACTACGGCTCCGGTGAGAGTGGCTATATCCACTATGTAATCCGCATTTTCTTGCTGCCAGGCGTAGGTAACAGCGTCAGCTAAAGTCAGACGGCCTTCAGCGTCTGTACTGAATATTTCAATTTTTTTACCTAACATGGATTCAATAATATCTCCGTTACGATAGGCGTGTCCGGAAACCATATTTTCGCAGGCTGCGACAATCGCAGTGACGTTTACTTCTGCTTTGCTTTCTGCCAGAGCCCGGACAGCAGAAATTACTGCCGCTGAACCTGCCATATCGCCGAACATACTGTACATGCCCTGGGTAGTTTTCAGAGCGTACCCACCACTGTCGTACATGATACCTTTACCCACTAAAGCTAAAGTTTTATTGCTGCCAGGTTTGCCGCGATAACGCATAACAATCATACGGGGCTCTTCATCTGAACCTTTGGCAACTTCGAGAAAAGCCTTCATTCCCAGCTCTTTAATAGCTGTAGGTTCAAAGATCTCCACTTCAATACCGCTTTGCTCGCCGATCTGTCGGGCAATCGTTGCCAGTACCGTTGGGGTCATTAGATTGGCACGTTCATTAACCAGTTCGCGCCCCAGGTAGACAGAAGAAGCAAGGGCTTGCAGCTCGGCCAGCAGATCGGGATTCAGCTTGGCCGGTTGAATTAAGGTCATATTTTTTAAGGTCTTATCAGAATCATTGCGGGATAACTCCAGATTTTCAGCTCTCTTCAGTAGCTGTGCAGCAAATTCTGTGGGATTTTCTGTTTTTTCATCCGTTTGCCTGGTATCAGATTTATCCTCAGTTTCCAAATCTTTTTCCGGCTTGAATCCGCTACTGGAATGCGGATTATAAGCAGGCAGGCCAAGCAGGAAAGCTTTCAGACATTGCATTTTTTGCTGGTCGCTCAAACCGGCTAAAAATAGAAACTGCAAATTTGCTGATGAGTTTTTCGTGAAGAAAGTGGCCAAGGTGTGAAAAGATTTCTGGAGCTTGCGATTAGATTCCTCATCCTGTTTTACCTGCAACAAATAAAGATCGCCTCCCTTGTCCAGGGCCTGCCGGTAAACCTGCATACATTCTTTTTTGGAAAAAAGCTTGCTGTCGTGTTCTGCTTTTTCTTTAATCTCTGGTGTTGTATTATCCAATTGGCTTAGTTCGGAAAAAACAACCACCAAACTTTGGGATTGATCAATCTCTTTATGTGAAAATAATTGCATAAGTTCCTCCATTTTATTTATTTTCTATATCTTCCCGGGCAACGTCGGATTTTGACCAGTCAAAACGCTCCATATGGTATGTGTAATATTTATCGTAGACTTTCTGATCCAGCACAATATCCAGGTTGCCGATCCACCGGATGATATTGTCTTCAGCAAATTTACGTTTAAACTGATATAAACCATCGCTGATGTCAGTGCTGAAAATTCCCCCTAAATCGTAATAATCATAACCGGCTTTGACGGCATGCTTTATATTCTCAAATTGAATTTGTGCGCTTTGATTCTTTTTAACTCTTATGGGATCGGCACCATACAGATAAGTCAAGGTGTTGGAAAAACCGATCGTCATTGCTCCAGCGATCAATTCATCGTTATAACCTGCGAACTGCAGCCGGCACGTCTCACTGTATGCATCACAGACCCTCTTAAAATAATCCAGAGAACGATGACCAATTGATTTGTTGGCAGACATTTCGGCTATGAAATTGTAGAATGTTTCTAAATCTGCGCTGGTGCCTGCGTAAGGCTCTATTCCCTGTCGGTAAGAGGAGCGTATTTCATAACGCGTTTTTTTGTCAAAATCTGATAAAATTTCCTCTGCATTGCGTCCTTTTATATCAAGGATCAAACTCATCAAAGGCTGGCAGCTTAATGCTGGATTTTTCAGAAAATGGAGATTTTCCTGTGCATATTGAGCGATAAGATTTTCGTCATCTTCAACTTCCGGATCTATGCGCAGAAGAAAAGCATCGTGCTTTAGAGCATATGTCTTGACTTCCGCAATTAAAGTTTTTACTAATTCCAGATTATAAAGATCGCAGACAGGACCACGTGGTGCGTAAAAAAACATTTTATCGGTAAGGCTGTCTGAAACAGACAACACTGACATCGCTGCACAGATTTTCCCCTGTTTCTTTAAATAAAAGAAATGGCGTCCCCAGTTGTTTTTCACTTCGGACCATTGCCGGCTTTGAAAAAAGTTACCATAATCGGACTGTGCAATAAAATCATCGTATTCCTGTGTTAGTTTCTCATCATTAACATCCAGTAACATGAGGCCTCCCGATATCCATCAATATAATTATAGCTTGTTGCCGGTCATGTATTCTTTTTCCATCTTTTTCAAGTAATCTTTGAGATGGAGATTCCGGCGTAGATTGCTATCCCGATCGTACAAAATAGCATTACCAGTATTGGCCATACGCTCTTTTTGCAAGAAAACTTTTCTTAGTTCAGGTGTAAGCATATCCGAGCTGGCTTCAGGGCTGACAACAACCCAGTTAAAAGGTTTATCACCTTTATAGCTTTTTGACTGATTATAAATTAAATCTGAAATAGCAACCTGAGGCAGGTTAACGCCGGCCAGCCTGGCACAATACGAGCTGCGACCCAGCCGGAAGTTCAGCTCAAAAACATAAATTTCGCCGGTCTCGGCATCAATTTTGAAATCAAAGTTAAAAAATCCATAGTAGTCGAGTCCACGAATTATTTTAGCTGCCAGTCTATTTAACTCTTCCCGTTGGCTGTCACAAAGCACAAGGTAGTTTCCTACCCACATGGGACGTTTATCCATCAAAAGCGCCCGTGCCAAACAAATGCTAATAGCACCGTCACTGGCGCGATAACCATTAACTGTGTATTCCGTTCCGTCTCCACCGTGTATAAAAGGCTGTACCAGCATGTCGCCCCGGAAATCCGAAGCGTAAATTTTCCCGAGCTCTGCCAGAGCCAAGTCACGGTTTTTCAGATGATAACCTTTCTTTTTGCCCTCGATAGAATGAACATTAAAAAGATTAAAATCATCCGCTTTCATAAAAAGCTCGCCTTCAAGGGGAAGGCTCTGATAATTATCTTGATTGAGGCGATAAGTTTGCGGAGCCAAAACTCCCATTTCTTCCATTCGCTCGTAAAAATTAGATTTAATCACATATTTTTGTACTAGCTCTTTTTTGGGGTAGGGAAGAACCGGCCTGAAATCCAGTCGGTCAATATTGTCATATAAAAGTCTCAGATAATGCTCCCAGGGAAGCAGGATCACGAAATTTTTATATTGATTCTTTTTATCAGCATAAACCTTATTCAAAACACTGACAAAAACGTCGGGATCTGAGTTGAAATTTTCGTCAATACGTATTTCGGCAATAGAACTGCGATAAAATGGAATTAATATCGCGGCTCCGCAGACTACCGGCTTCTGATTGTAAGCATCATAAATATTACGGGCTAATGTATAAGAGGCAGCGTCAGTGCCAAGTATAATTGTAAGAAAATCTTCCATCTTTTTACCTTTTAACCTATGTTAACTCTTTTTCCATCATTGCGTGAGGTATCGGGATAAATGGGGGCTCCTTTAACTCTCCCGTCAGCTTGTAACCATGTTTTTGATAAAAAGGAATCGCTTTTTCCCGGGCATTGAGAATTATTTTATTTTTACCGGCAGCCTGCGCTGCTTTTTCCAGTTCACATAAAATCTTAGATCCGATTCCCTGGGCGCGATAGCCGTCAAATATAGCCATATACCGAGCTTGAGCTGTGTCATCGTCCAACCAGACCAAGGTGCCAAGACCAACTAATTTAGTGCCGTCAAAGGCACCTATAAGCAGGTCTTTAGTTTCATGATCCAGATCATCCTCTGCAATTGAACGTCCCCAGGGACGGCGCAAAACTTCGTGCCGCAAATACAGAGTTTGGCTGTAATCATAACTTCCGTATTTTATAGGTCTGATTATTATTTTATTCTCAGGCATAATCACCTCCAAAACCTCTTCTGATCATAACACAGAGCAAAAATAAGCTAAACTGAAACCAGATAACAATGAAAGTTGGATTTATGGACAAAAATCAATTAACTAATATTTTTCAGAAACTACCGTTTGCGAGTAAATTCGAATGTGAAGAAGATTTGCTAAACAAGGGCGAAGTACGTATTACCCGTATTCTTTCGCAGGGCCAAACCAGTGAAGTATATGAGCAAGCAGATGATGAATGGGTTATTGTACTGGTGGGTGAAGCTGAAATCACTTTTCCCGGCGAACATGGCCACACAGTAGCTTTAAGAAGCGGTGATTTTATTTATCTGAAGGCGGGACGCAAGCATCAGGTGACGTATACTTCTGATCCTTGCCTTTGGCTTTGTGTCTTTTTTCCGTCAGGCTTAGAAGATGATGCATAAATGTTTCACTTTACAAATATTTATACATATGTTATCTTCTCCATCAAGCAAATGCAGTGATGGAGAACAAGTAGCTCTGCCCCGAACCTTCAGAGAGATGCCGGCTGGTGCAAGGCATTAGGTTTAGGCAAAGCGAATACATCTCCCTAGCAGCATCCTGAAATAATAGTAGGAGATGCCGGGTGCGCCCGTAACAGCGTTAAGGTTTAAAAACATATGTCTTATCTTTATGTGGAGAACCTGTCGAGACTTTCAATGTGAATTGAAAGTGAAAAGAGGTGGTAACACGTCTCCTGACGTCCTCTTGCGCCAGAGCAAGGAGGATGTTTTTTTGTCTTTTTTTCTCCGGATCCGGCGATCGATATTTAAAAACAGGAGGAAAAAGAAATGCAAGAAATTAGTTTGTTGAGCGGAGAAAAAATACCTTTGGAGCGCCATAAAGTGCGTATTGTCCAAAAATTAGAGCTTCTTCCGGTTGAAGAAAGATTACAGAAACTAAAAGAGGCTCACAATAATCTTTATTTGCTAAAAAACCGGGATGTCTTTTTGGACATGCTTACTGATAGTGGAGTTAACGCTATGAGTGACAAGCAATTAGCTGCCATGATGGACGCAGATGATGCTTATGCCGGCAGTGAAACATTTTTCCAGTTAGAGGCAAAAGTAAAAGATTTGTTTGGCATGGAACATTTTTTGCCAGCCCATCAGGGTCGAGGTTGCGAAAAGATTCTGGCAGATTTATTGGTTAAGCCAGGGGATCTTATTCCCATGAATTATCATTTCACAACAACCAGTGCACATATAGTGCGCTGCGGTGGAGAAGTCGTTAATCTTATTTGTCGGGAAGGCGAAATTTGTGCTAGCAAAGAGCCTTTTAAGGGAAATATGGATACCACTGCTTTGCGGTCAGTCCTGAATAAAACTGATAAAAATATTCCCTTTGTCCGCATGGAGGCTGGCGCTAATTTAGTAGGGGGACAACCGTTTTCCCTGGCCAACCTGCAAGAAACAGCCAGGATTTGTCATGGGCACGGCCTTCCACTTATACTCGACGCCTCGTTGATTCAAGATAATTTATATTTTATGAAAATCAGGGAAGAACAATGCAGTGATATGTCTATCCGGGAAATAATGAAAGCAGTTGCAAATTGCTGCGATATTATCTATTTTTCCGCCAGAAAATTTGGTTTCGCCAGAGGCGGCGGTATTGCCATGAGAGAAAGCCCTTTAGTCAACCCACTCAAAGAATTGGTTGTTTTAAATGAAGGTTTTTTGACTTATGGTGGTATGTCGGTTCGGGAAATGGCAGCAATTACGGTCGGGCTTGAAGAATCCATGGATGAAACTGTTATTTCACAGGGTCCTGAGTTTATTCGTTACATGGTTGATGAACTTGTAAAACTTGGTGTTCCGGTAGTTACACCGGCCGGTGGTCTGGGATGCCATCTCGATGCCAGGGAATTCCTGCCGCATGTTAAAGCCGGAGAATATCCGGCTGCTGCTTTAGCATCTGCTTTATTTATTGCTGGCGGCATCCGCGGTATGGAAAGAGGCACCTTGAGTGAAAATAGGAACGCTGATGGAACTGAATCCTCAGCCTCCATGGAGCTTTTGCGTTTAGCGGTACCACGCCGGGTCTTTACTCTCAGTCAGATAAAATATTGCATTGATCGTGTGCACTGGTTATGGCAGAAGCGGGAACTTATTGGGGGATTACGTTTTGTAAGAGAGCCGAAGATTTTACGTTTCTTTACCGGAGAATTGGAAGCGGTTTCCGGCTGGCAAGAAACACTTGCTGCAAGTTTCCGTTCTGATTTTGGTAACTCATTGTAAAGATTTGGTTTAGACTCATCATTTGAAATTTCAGATGATGAGTCTATTTATAGTGTTTTTTAATTTTGATCCTCTTTGGACAGAAATTCTTCCAGCTCTCCGACGTAAACAATGCTATAGTCGTCTTCGGGATAATTTTCTTCGGCAAGTTGTTTTTCCATGAAACTATCTTT
>CAZVVR010000018.1:0-14751 GCA_964630605.1 uncultured Mageeibacillus sp.
TAACAAGTACGCCATACGTCTTCTGCACTAAAAGCTGGAGCCATTATTTATTCAACCTCAATCGAGGCATTCCCTCCTTTAACCTCTCCTAAAAAAATGTCGTGTGCATTATATGCTAACAGAAAGCAGCCTAATATAAAGCAAAATCATGACCTGACCAGTAGATTATTTATAGCTCGTACTGTCATATTTACAATAGAAAAGTTAGTTTAATAAGCACAGTTAAAAAAGAGCTGCAATCTCAATATGTCAAAACTTACAAATATTCCAGGGAATCTAAAAGACTTTGCTCTGACAAATCCCCCGGCATCTGAAAAGAGCCATGTGGCGAAAGTGAGTAGGGTAAAGCCTGCGCCCCTTCCGGCATAGCTTGCCGCTTAAACTGATTACGGATGAAACGCCTAATAAATCTGGTCATTTCTGTTTTTAAATTTTCCTTGGGTGTACTGCTAAATGTTTCGCAAGCCAAATCAAAAACTTCCCTGGGATGGCGGCCGTCATAAATAAGATAAAAGAGAAAAAAATCATTATGTTCATACGGTCCAAGAATACTTTCGGTTTTCTGCGAAACAGACCCATCATCCAGTGGTGGCAACAATTCAGGAGATACCGGCCGCGAAATAATTTCACGCAGTAATATTGCCAAATCCCTTTGATCTTTTTTATCCAAATAAAAATAATTATCTAACAAACCGGCTTTAGAGCTGCCCGTCAGCAAATCGGCAGCGAAAATATCCAACATGATGCGAGCTAAGGTTTTTGGAATAGAATGATTCACACTATACATGGACATTTGATCGGCGTTGTATGTACAAAATCCAAGGGCAAGTTCTGACAGATCGCTGGTTCCAATTACAATGCCGTTCAACATATTGGCCAGGTCCATTAATATTTGCGTGCGTTCCCTGGCCTGAGCGTTTTCATAGGTATGATCCAGTGATCCGTCATGCCCAATTTCTTTCAGGTGAAGACGGACAGCTTTATGGATATCGATTGTCTTTAGTTCGCAGCCGCAGTGCCTGGCCAAAGCAGCAGCAATATCTACAGAACGAGGTGAAGAACCCGGGCCGGGCATAGAAACAGCAAGAACGTCATTAGCCGGACGTCCGAGAATCCGGCTGGCTCTAAGACAAACCAGCAGAGCCAAAGTTGAATCCACTCCGCCGGAAAGTCCTAATATGGGGCGTGCACCAAGCAAGCGCAAACGGCCTGCCAAACCACGCGCCTGCAAGTCCAGTGCCTGATAGCAAAACTCCGCCCAATCACTGTGATCGGGAGGAAGAAAGGGAAATTCACGGGCACTCTTCGGCTCATCTTCAGCTGTATCTGCCGGAGATGCTTTCGCAGTTTTCACCTGCGAAAATAAATTATCCGGATCCAATTCTGCCATAGTCAGACCACTCTCAAAAGCTTCAGATTCCGCAAGCAGTTTGCCATTAGCGCAAATCAGGCGGCGGCCGGCATACACGTGCATCGACGTGGATTCGTTTTCGCCGGCAGCTGCATAAACAATGATAGATTCGTCTGTGGCAGATTGTTCCAGTAAATTGGAGCGCAGCTGCCGATAGTAAAGAGGATATTCAGGTCTTGCATCGGAAATGGCCCTCAGTGGAATCTGATCTGGGCTCAGCTCAAAAAAGGCAGATTTTTCGACCGGTTTAACAGACAAAGGCAGGACTTGGTCCGGCCTTGAAAGATAACGCTTGCCGCCCGCTGCAAAGGGCTTATCCGCAGCAGGTATTTCCCCAAATACTGCCAGACCGGAAATTGCATCAGAGTATTTCTGCAAGGAAAAAGGATAACGATGAATATGTTCAGGAATAAAGTCCAAAAGCGATAAATCACAAGTAAAGCTTATAGAATCGTCGTTTTCGGCAACTAAAGGTTTTGCTGATTCACTGAGAGCAGCGGAAAGATCCCGGGTAACCAGAGGGCAGCTACTGCCTTCTTTATCCAGCATCTGCCACCAGATCATCTCTTTGTCGGCGGACAAAACATCTTTGTTGAAAGCAGGATCTTCGATCAAAAGCTCATAAGAATAATCAAAAATACCTGGGACATCCCCAGCCGGAGTAAACCAGCGCTGCTCAGCATTACTTAAATTATCTGCGGGATGCATGCCGGCTATTTTACCTTGAAAAAGATAGCAGCTGACTTTAAGCAAATGTCCGTTTATTGGTAGCGGCAGAGAAAGGCAAATCAGCATTTCAGCAGTTTTACTTTCCTGCAAAATTTTGCCAAGTCCCTTGAGAACGGCATCTCTTAAGGCTCGCTGAAAAAAAAGGTCACCGCAACTGGCTCCACAAAGTACAAGATCAGGAAAAACGATAACATCAATCTGTTTTGCCTTTGCCTCAGTAATCAGCTGGCAGACGGAACTGGTATTGCTTTCAACATCTCCGGGCATTATTTGGGGCGTGGCGGCCGCGATACGTATGCCGGAGCAACTATCCCAGTCCCGGTTTTTGCTTTGTAGTTCAAGCTCTGACCTGATCGAACTCTTCACCTGAACACTGTCAGCTTTTTCTAACACAGTTGTGAACAAACTAGCTGTTTGATTATTTATCATAGACACAATCAGACCTCAATCGGAAAGGGTTCGGTTTCCTGGCACAGATAGTTTATTACTGCCTCATCTTCCAGCCGTGACAAAAGAGCTTCTCTCACCTGTGCGTGATAGTCATTGAGCCAGCTCAGTTCAGCTGCACTCATCTTATCCGGGAGAATAGCATCCCGATCAAAAGGTACCAGGATATAGGGTTTAAATTTATAAAAGATATCTCCTTGTGAATTTGTTTCCAGATCAGAAGGCACCACAATATAATCGTTTTCCAGGCGGACCCCTAATTCACCTTCGATATAAACTCCGGGTTCGATAGTGATAACCATGCCCGGCTCGAGAGGCTGCCGTCCGAAATTAATATTGAAAGTCAGCCGCTGGGGACCTTCATGTACCCCTGCCACATAACCGACGCCATGCCCGGTACCGCATTTGTAGTCAAAGTTTTCTCGCCAAACCACACTGCGTGCGACCGCATCCAAAGCAACCCCGCTGCTTCCTTTAAGAAAAGGTAAAGAGGCCAGGGCGATGTGCGAGCGCAGGGTCAGCGTATAGGCTTCTTTCTCTGCCTGAGTTAATTCACCCAAAGCAACGGTGCGGGTAATATCGGTGGTTCCATCCCACATCTGGGCGCCGCAGTCGACCAGATAAAGACCACGGGCCTTGAGCTCGGAGTTTTCATTTGGTGTGGCCTGGTAATGCATCATGGCAGCATTGGGGCCATAAGCGGAGATGGTGGAAAAACTTGCTTCAATATAAAGCGGATCCTGCTGACGCAGTCGTTCCAGCTCTTTGGTGACTGTATATTCGTTTAGGCCAAGTTCCACAGCTTTATGTTTTACAAAATATAAATACGAAGTTACATAAACACTGTCGCGGATGCCTGCTGCAAGCTGTGATTTTTGCTGTACAGCGTTGAGTTTTGCTTTCATGAGCTGCAGGTAATCATCTTTAACTATGATTTTACTATTTTTGGGCAAAGCCTCAACCAAATTGCGGCTGACACGATTACGGTCCAGTACAATCCTGTCTGCTTTTAGTTGATGTAAGGCAGTTCGCACACTATCGTAGGGAGCCAAGGTTATTCCCTGATCTTTGAGGGTCTCAGCTACGCCTTTTTCCAGATTGTCCAGATTAATAAAGAGAGTGGCTTTATCTTTTTCGATTAAAGCATAAGAAAGAGCAACAGGGTTGCCAGGTATATCTTCACCACGCAGGTTCGTAAGCCACATAATATCATCCAGGCCTACATAAAAGGCGGCGTCTGCAAGATCTTCCTGCATCAAAGCCCGAACTTCGGAGATCTTATCGGAGCTGCTCTTGCCCGCATAGCGCAATGGATGTGATCTCACCTTACCTTGCGGCAGCGGAGGACGGTCTTTCCAGATTTTATCGACCAGATCCAGATCAGTTACCAGAGAAATATCTTTTTTCCTGAGCTTTAAAGACATACGGGCGATTTCGTTGTCAGAGTGCAGATCACCTGAGATGGCCAGCTTGGCTGACTGCGGCAGATTATCTGCCAGCCAGTTAAGTGTTTTCGGTACTCCCGGAGCACCGTCTTTCATCAGAATGATCTCAGTTGCTTCAAGATCTTTAGCAGCCTGGATGTGGTAACGGCCATCTGCCCAAAGCAAGGCCTGATCCAGGGTGACGACTAAAGTGCCGGCTGAACCTGCAAAGCCCGACATATAGCTGCGGGAGCGGAAATGATCTGCCAAATATTCAGAATTGTGCGGATCCGCTGTGCCTATATAGTAAGCATAGAGTCCGTGCTGGCGCATTAGTTCGCGCAGGGCGGATATCTTTTCATTAACTGTCATATCGTTTCACTCTTTCTTTAAAATACTTGATGAATATCTTTATTCTACAGCATTGAAAACCCAAGAACACTTAGGGGCAAGGGTTTTTTAATTAATTCAGTCGCTGCCATTTCATTTCTTCACCTGAATCGTCAAACTTTTTACGCTTGCTGGTGATGGAATCAATTTTTACACAAAAAACCGACAGTCGATTCAGGCTGAAATTCAAGGCTGACTCGAAATAGTCCATTTTATCGGGGGTATATTTTTCGCAAATAGTCTGCATAGCCAAACGAAACTCGTCGGTATTATCTTGGGGATCAATTATTTCAATTGTGCCTGTGACGATGGCCGAGGAATATTCTGTCGTGAAAACTTTACTTACAAAATCACTGAACCGACCCTGATCTGACATTTGTTGCAATTCTTTATCAGTGAAAAGTTTTGGGACCTCAACCTGATCTACAAAAACAATCCGTACTTTTTGTCCATTTTTCAGGATTTGACTTTTGTATCCGCTTCGAGCTGAATGAAAATATAATTTTTCAGCTATACGCACAATAGATAAAGGAACAGCGTAGGGTAATTCGGGGTTTGAGGGATCATTCAGGCACAAACATCCGTATGCGGCTTTGTCAATAACAACAAGCCCGTATTCACGTGACATTTCACGATCTTTTCTTCTCATAAATACCTCCGAAAATATTGTGTAATTCTTTAAAAACAATTGTAGCTTATTTTGACGCTTAAATAAAAAATTTACAGCAAGTCCGGAAATCCGATTTCTGATAATGATTTTGATTTCACAGTTAGCCCTCTTGATGCCGGTTACTCGGCTGCGGTAAGCTATGATTGCTGTCAGGCTCAAAGAATATCAACCAAAATAAAGATTAATTTCATTTTAGAAAGTGTGGCTAACTATGGCAGAAGTGAATAAAACTGCATTAATAACGGGTGGCGCTAAAGGAATTGGCGCTGCTGTTTCGGAAACGTTGGCACGGGAAGGTTATCGTGTTTTTATAAACTATTTTCGTTCGCATGATGAGGCCCGGGCGCTGCAGGAAAGAATAGTCAGGGGCGGAGGCGAGGCTGAACTTTTTCCCGCTGATGTAACCTCTCAAAAAGATGTCAGAAAAATGATTGCGGAAGTGATATTGGCCTGCAATAATCAGCTGGATGTCCTGGTAAACAATGCCGGAATTGCACAGTGGGGTCTTTTGACAACAACAGAAGAGGAAGTGTGGGAGAGAATTTTATCCGTAAACCTGACTTCGGCTTATCGTTTGTGCAGATCTGTTCTTCCTTTAATGATCAGGCGCGGTTACGGCAGTATTCTAAACGTCGCCTCCGTCTGGGGAACCTACGAGGGCTGTTCTGAAGCTTCTTGTGAGACTGCGTATGCATCGAGTAAATCAGGACTGATCGGCCTCACACGCTCTCTCGCCTGCGAAGTTGCCCCGGCCGGGGTTCGGGTCAACGCTGTTGCGCCGGGAGTTATCAATACCGACATGCTGAAGGATTTTACTGCAGAAGAAATAGATTTTCTGTGTGAAAAAACACCTATGTGCAGGGTAGGAAAACCGCATGAAGTTGCTGAAGCGGTAGCCTTTCTGGTTTCCGATAAAGCCTCTTTTATTACCGGCCAGGTGCTGGGCGTGGACGGCGGTTTTAGGGGATAAAATACATCTACTTATCAACTGCCGGCATTATCAGCTTAATACCTGAAATCTCCTCCAGAGCTTGCCGCTGCTCAAGTCTATACACATAGTAGGTGCGGGTAAGGAGCTTATCACCGTTTTTGTCCAGATAAACCAAACGCAGGTGAGGGTTATTGAATGGCGCCATAGATTCGTGTTGCCTGCTTGTTATATCGAGCGTGAACCAATAATCCACCATTTGGCGGTGAATTTTCATGATTTCATCTATCGCTGCCTCATCCTCAACCGTTTTCTGTGAATAATTTGTCACGTAACCAAAGGGATAGACGAATATGCTCTTTGTTTCCTCAGGCTCATAATACTGGTAATCAGCCGATGTCAGCTCGATCATCTCAACCTTTTCGCGATCAGGCATTGCTTTGGCCAGGTTTGTTTCTACAGTGGTATTCAAGAAATAACTCAGACCCAGGGCAACTGCGAAAATGATCAGATAGAACAAAATTGTGCGTCCGATTTTCGGCAGACCATGAAAGCGTATAATTTCAACAATAAACAAGACTACGAAGCCAACAAGGAAAAAAGATATAAAAAGATTGTGTAGGAAAAAAGGCCTTTGTGCATATAAGAATATTTCATCAAAACTGCTGTTAAGAAGAATCAGCAAGAGTAAAGTTCCGTAAATTGCAATTACAGTCGGGTAAAAGCCCTTTACCATATATGAAGTATTGGTTCTCTCTACTTTATGTGTTTTAAAAAGCCGGGAGCAAAGAGCCAGAAGAGCCAGACCAACAACAAACCAGATTACAAGAGCCAGCCAGTACTCACCTCGGGATTCCTGCGAGGAACTGAGTACATAAATACTGTGAAACTCCAGTTCAACCAGACTGGAGTCAGCAAAGCCCTGAGTCGGAGTATAGCCAAAATAATCAGTAGCAAAAGAGTTCCAGGCCCCTTGCATGGTGATGGGTACCAGATGCAAAACCAGTGCATAGACAAAGCCGTTAAACAGATTTGTTGTACAAAGTATAGCCAGCATGGAAGGTAACTGCAGAATTACAGAACCTAAAACCAGTATTCCGGACCAGATAAGAAATTTTGTAAAGCTATAAGGACCCATGTCTGCCAGCAGACTGGCCGGTGTTAACAGATTTATGATCAGGAAAGCCAGAAAATTACTGATCAGCACAGGGACGATCTGAATGAGCCAGTTAAAGGCGAAATGGATCAGGAAAAGCTCTTCGCGTTTAATGGGCAAAGAAAAGTAAGTGTCCATTTTGGTCTTGTCGTAAATAAAGCTAAAAACAATGAAAGGTGTTACCGCACCCAAAATCACCATTATAACAGCCAAAGAAGTTGGAGAATAATCTAAAGTCCACCAGGATTCACGCGAATAAGATTGCAGCAAAAGAGAAACCGGATAAGCAATAATACTGACCGCGAAATAGAGGAAAACTATGGCGCGGTGCTGCTTTAAGAGATGTCGTAAATATCCTTTAGTTTTCATTTTGGCTTACCTCCATCTCGACTACAAATATTTCTTCCATTGATAAGGGCAGCGGGTTAAAGAGTACCGGCCCGGTCAGCTCTATCTGCTCTTTTACTTCATCACCGCGATAAATCACGGTAACCACTTTGTTATTAATTTCATAGTTCAGAAGCGGCATTTTCTCAAAAAGTTCCGCCACCGGCGCCTGATTGTAACCCAATTGGACTTTGTGGTAGTTTTGCCGCAGCTCGTCCAAAGATT
Organism: uncultured Mageeibacillus sp.; assembly: GCA_964630605.1. Classification (GTDB taxonomy): domain Bacteria; phylum Bacillota; class Clostridia; order Saccharofermentanales; family DTU023; genus DTU032. The sequence continues at coordinate 7,768 of CAZVVR010000018.1, forward strand.
GAGTAAAGACAATCTGCTTTTTTTCCAGCAAAGCCATATCATCACAAATGTCTTCCAGCTCACGAATATTGTGGGAAGAAATGATAACGCTGATTTCTCCGGCCTCAACCAACTTGATCAGCTCGCGTTTTAAGGTCAGGCGCACCATGGGATCAAGTCCGTCAAAAGATTCATCCATCAGCAAAAGCCGCGGCTGGCAGCTCAGAGCCAAAATGATTATGCTTTGCCGTTTCAAACCGCGGGACAATAAGTGCAGAGGCTTTTTTTCATCAAAATGAAAAAGTTCGATCAGATGCCGGTAATAATCTTCATCAAAATCCGGATAAAAAATCTGATAATAACTTTTCATTTCAGTTGTATTAAAGCGGTTAAAGTAAAAGGGTTCATCCGAGACGAAAAAGAGCTTTTCTCTTTGTTCTGCCATCGGAAGTCCGTCAAAAGTAATTTTGCCGTCATAATCGTAGACCTGGCTGATGCAGCGCATCAAGGTGGATTTTCCTGCACCGTTGCTGCCGATCAGCCCAAAAACCTTGCCGTCGTTAACTTGCCAGTCCAGTGAAGACAGGACAGGATAGTCGTCAAAATTTTTACTTACCTTATTGATTTTCAGCATTTGAAAAAGCCTCCTCTGCCAGTGAGCGGATCTCTGCCGCAGATAAACCTAATTTGCGATAATTTATGAAAAATTCAGCCAGGTTAGCCCTGGCTTCTGCTTTTATTTCTTTAGTCAGAGAAATGTCGGCGACAAAAGCGCCTTTCTTGGGAATGGTATCAATGACACCTTTTTGCTCCAGCTCTGTGTAGGCACGTGCGACAGTGTTGGGATTTATTCCCAGAGACGTAGCCAGATCGCGAATCGAAGGGAGCTGTTCGCCTATATCGAGTGAACCCGTCGAAACCAGAAGAACAATTTGATCCATAATCTGCTGGTATAAAGGTTGTTTGTTGCGTGGGTCAACTGAAAACATAATCACTCCTTCTGCAGGCAAACAGTTGAAAAATAGTTTGATTATTTCTGTACCAAGTATACTAATACAGACAGGACACTGTCAAGCAGTAAATATATTCATATTAGTGATATTATTTTGAGTATCCTTTCAAGGCTTTAACTATCCTTTCACAGGCTTCCAGGATCATTGACCGGGGTGATGCAGTGGTCATGCGCTGAAAACCCTGACCGCCGTCTGGATCGTGCATCAAGCCATCAGTTAGCCTGACGCGTGCGACTTCGTCAATCAGATGGTGAATTTCAGCATCTGAAAGTCCTGTCGGATTGAAGTCCAGCCACAGCAGATAAGTGCCCTCGGGATCGGTGACCTGAACTTTGGGCATTTTTTCGGCAAAATAGCTTCTGACCATTTTAATATTTTCATCAATATAGGTGTTGAGAGCATCGATCCATTCGGCTCCCTTTTCCGAGTAAGCGGCTATCTGCGCTTCCAGGGCGAAGGGAGAAATAAGACGCATCGGCAGCAGTGCCTTGACTTGTTCGCGCAATCTGGAATTGAACACGATAGCACTGGCACTTTTAATGCCGGCGCAGTTAAAGCTCTTGCTGATCGACCCCACCTGAATCACCAGATCATCGGGTCGTGCCAGAGAAAGCAGGGGAATATGTTTATGCCCCGGGCGCAGCAGATCGCAGTGAATCTCATCGGAAATAATAAGAACGCTGTGGCGGCGGCAAATATCCAGTACTTTTTCCAATTCCTTTTCACGCCAGACCCGTCCTACTGGGTTGTGCGGTGAGCAAAGGACAAAAATCTTGTTGCACGGATCTGCGCAGGCTTTTTCCAAGGCAGCAAAATCCATTGAATATTCAAAATCTTCTTCCCGGATCAGCCTGGCGCTAACGATATGCCGATGGCAATGATCTTGAAAGGCACGGGTAAAGGTGCCGTAAACCGGTCGCTGCAGAATCACGCCATCCCCTACATTGGAAAAACCTTTAACCATGCAGTTCATCATGTCGATGCTGCCGCCTCCGACAACAATATCATCCGACTCCACGTCCAGACCGAAACGGTGTTTCATCCACCAGCGCAAACTGTCACGGAAACGAGGGTCAGCCTGCTCTGTGGTATAGCCGTAAATTCGTCTGGCTACAACTTGTTCCAGAGCGTCACTGATCACGGAGGGCACCTCGAAATCCATGTCGGCTGTACTCAAAGCTATATAGTCTAATTCGCCGTCAGCGGTTTGCGGCAAAGTATCCCACTTTGCTGAAGCCGTGCCACGGCGGTCAATCACTTTATCGAAGTTAATATTCGTCATATTTTTCTCCCGCGTATAAACTTTTATAATGTGTATTCTAACAGAGACATAGCTTAAGAAAAATTCGGCCTGACTCCATTTTCCCGCTAAAAATAAGCTGTCCGTGCTAATCTGTTAATATAGCCGTTTCTTTCCGGAGGATTAAATATGAGTATACGACTGATAAATTGCAGTCTTATTGACCAGGATGCTCTTGGGGGTGATTTTGCCCTGCAAATTAAAGATGGGCTGATCACATATGTCGGTTCTATCAGAGACAGCAAGAGCTGGCCGCAAGCGGAAGGTGAATTGTCGCTGGACGGGCGCATTGTACTGCCGGGACTGATGGACGCTCATATGCATCTGGAGAACTGGGCTTTGCGCCACAGTCAGGTTTCCCTTGATCATGTGAGCAGTCTAAAGGAGCTTCTAGACCTTGTTCGACAACAGGTGTTGCAACAAAAGCAAAGAGGCGACACCGGCAGCCTGATTTTGGGAGGCTGGAACGAGGAAGTCTATCCCGAACGACGTCCCCCCACCATAAAGGAAATGGATCAGGTAAGTAAGGGCATTCCTCTTATCCTGACTCGCATCTGTGGTCATGTTTGCCTGGTAAATTCCGCTGTTCTCAAAGAATTTGATTGGCAAAAATACGCTGCTGAAGATCCCGGTTCGGTAGGACTGGATGCAGATGGCCAGCCCAACGGTTTGTTGTCGGAAAACACAATGTCCGCTCTCCTGTCGTTGCAGCAAGATCATAGTCTAGAGAAAAAAAGGGAGTTGTTACGTTTCGGTCTGAAAAGTATGGCTGCTTATGGTTTAACAGCTGTTGCCAGCCAGGAGACTAATAGTCTGGAGGATGTAGATTTTCTCGAAGTTCTGGCGGATATATATGCTGAGAATCAAGACCTGCCCGCATATTATGCACAAATAGGTTTATCACATCCGGATGAAATAAATGACTTTCTCGTTCTGCGCCAAAAATACAAAAAACATCCACAGATCAGAATCAGCTCTGTCAAACTTTTTAAAGACGGTAGTTTGGGTGGAAGGACGGCCTTACTACGAGACCCTTACAGTGATGACCCGACAAAGACAGGACTGGATCTGATCCCTTATCAGGATTTAGTGGAGTGGTTTGAAAAAGCCAATAAGGCCGGCGTACAGCTGACAATTCACGCGATTGGCGATCGCGCTATTGCGGAAATTATAGCTGCTTTTAATGCAGCCTGTCGCACAAAAGTGGACCGCAGCAATCCGCTGCGCCATGCCATAATTCACTGTCAGATCACGGACAGGGACCTGGTTCAGGCGTTGGCGAAAACCAATCTGCTGGTAGTCACACAGCCACTTTTTGCACAATCCGACTGGTCTATGGCCGAGGCCAGGTTAGGCAGCGAGCGGAGCAACAGTGCTTATGATTATCGTGGGATTATGGATGCAGGTATCCATCAGGCCTTTAGTTCAGACAGCCCGGTGGAAAGCGCTAATCCGCTTCTGACTTTGGCTGCAGCGATGGATCATCCTCAGAATGAAAAAGCAATAAGCCTAGCTGAGGCAATGGCTGCATCAACTGCTGAAGTTGCTTATTTTTTGGGGCAGGAGCGTTCAGGAGGAGCTATTCAATCAGGAGCAGCAGCTGATTTCACTGTCTTGGAAGCCAACAGTGCCAACAAGTTAACAGCTGATCAGCTGCCTAAAACTGAAATTGCCCTGACGATGCGTGACGGTAATATAATTTATCAAAAGCCGGAAATTTTTAACCAGTAAAATTAATAGTCCGGCATATTGGTAAACATGGCATGGGTTACATACTCATCACCGTGTCGGATCATTTCGATCAGTTTGTTGAGTTGATCATAATGCTTTTCTTCTTCGGAAACCAACCATTTCAGTAAAGCTTTTTCGGGCTCATCGTCGGATTGGTCCAGCTGCTCCTGATACATTTCGATGGACTTTCTTTCCATCTCCAAAGCAGTTAAATAAACGTCCAGAGCACGAGGAACCAGGTAATACTCAACTTCTATATCCTCAGCTGTTGCAAAAAATGTTTTTTCCATGGGATCGGTTGCTTCGGGTACCTGGAATTCTTTTTGCCTTTGATATTCCAGAATGGCCCGTTCATGACGGCGCTCTGCCCTGGCTAAGGTTTTAAAAATGCTATGGATAGCAGAGTCTGGATGCTTTTCTGCCTGCTCCTCGTAATAGGCAGCGCCTTCCTGTTCCAATTGAATTGCCTTTTGATAAATACTCATATAAATTACTCCTTGTCTTTTCGGTAAGCCCCAGCCGGTATCTAGTTTCTTAAAATCACAATAACATTGACCTGCCCGTTAAGCTGTCACCTAAAGCACGAGCAAAGATACAGCCATGACTGCCATTCCGATAACTACGCCGGCGATTACGATATGGTGCTCACCCTGTTTTTCAGCCGAAGGCAATAATTCATCCAGAGAAATAAATACCATAATGCCCGCAACTGCTGCGAAGATTATGCTAAGGAGAGCTTCGGTGATAAAGGAACGAAACAGGAAAAAACCAAGCAGAGCTCCGGCAGGCTCAGCCAGACCCGAGAAAAGCGCTATCAGGAAAGAGCGCTTTTTGTTACCGGTACCGGCGTAAAGCGGTACCGCTACTGCAATTCCTTCCGGAATATTGTGGATAGCAATGGCGACAGCGATACTGACACCCAAAGCGGGATCTGCCAGTGCTGCAACAAATGTCGCCAGTCCTTCCGGTAGGTTGTGGATAAAGATGGCAATGGCGGATACCTTACCCACCCGGGCTAATTCGTTTTTTCGCTGCACTTCTTCACGGTCAATGATGGATCCTTTAGACTCGGCCGGCTGTTTTTCGATGTGGGGGTCATAACTGACATCATTGATCCCCCGCATCTCATGCAGGTTTTGCTCTTCCGGAACAAAAAAGTCAATCAGCATGCTGAAGCCTATGCCGCCAAAGAATGCCAGGACTGCATAAAGCTCTCCCCGGCCGCCATAAATACTCCCAAGAGTATCGAAGGAACTATTGAGCATTTCCACGAAAGAGATATAGAGCATGACTCCGGCTGAAAGTCCCAGTGAAAAAGAAATGATATGTTGGTTGAGTGGTTTTTTACGAAAAACAACCAGTCCCCCGATGCCTGTCGAGAGACCGGCAAGCGTCGTTAAGGTAAAAGCTCGAAGATAATCGACAACAGTTAAATCCATAGACTCCTCTTTACAGATCTAAAAGCGTACACAGATGTCCGCAGGTTTTATTGTAAACAGCCGACGAAAAGGTTTGATTCGCCGGCTGCATGTAAATCATTGTTTTAAAAAATTCTAGCCCTTAGGACGAAAGGCGTCAAAACCGGCATAAGTACCGAATTCGCCCAACTCGTCTTCAATACGCAAAAGTTGATTGTATTTAGCCACTCGGTCGGAACGCGAGGGCGCACCGGTCTTAATCTGACCTGAACCGGTTGCTACCACCAGATCGGCAATACTGACATCTTCTGTCTCGCCGGAACGGTGAGAGATGACAGCGGTCCAGCCGTGACGCTGGGCCATCTCAATGGCTTCGAGAGTTTCTGTCAAAGTGCCGATTTGATTGACTTTGATCAGGATAGAGTTGGATGCATTGATTTCGATACCCTTTTCCAGACGTTCTGTGTTAGTGACATAAAGGTCATCTCCGACCAGCTGCACTTTATCGCCGATACGGGCAGTGAGTTCCTGCCAGCCTTCCCAGTCGTCCTCGGCCAGGCCGTCTTCCAGAGAAATAATGGGATATTTTTCTGCCAGCATGGCATAGTAGTCGATCATCTCAGCGGTAGTCTTAAACTCACCTGTTTTCCAGAAATAATAACCGTCTTTACCGATCTTTTTCGCTTCTTCATAAAGTTCAGTTGCAGCCGGATCCATAGCAATGAAGAAATCCCTGGCTGGTTTATAGCCGGCTTCTTCAATAGCTTTTACCAGCCACTGCAAGGCTTCTTCGTCATTTTTGAGATTAGGGGCAAAACCGCCTTCGTCACCAACAGCGGTTGAGTAACCTTCTGCTTTTAACAGACCGCTAAGGGTATGGAAGACTTCAGTACACCAGCGCAAGGCCTGATGAAAACTGTCTGCGCCGACAGGCATAATCATAAACTCCTGCAGGTTGACGCTGTTGTCGGCGTGTTTCCCTCCGTTGATGACATTCATCATGGGTACAGGAAGCTCATGAGCACGGATACCTCCGATATATTGCCACAGACGTAGCCCGAGTGATTTTGCCGCTGCCTGGGCTGCTGCCAGGGAAACGGCAAGAATTGCATTTGCCCCCAGCTTGGCTTTGTTATCGGTTCCGTCCAGCTCCAGCATAGCCAGGTCCAGTTCCGCTTGATCATAAACGTTCATGCCGATTAGTTCAGGGGCGATAATTTCGTTGACATTGTCGACAGCCGTGAGCACACCTTTGCCTTTATAACGATCTTTGTCTCCGTCGCGTAATTCTACTGCTTCATAAGCGCCGGTGGAAGCACCTGAAGGAACTGCAGCGCGGCCTACAGTGTTGTCTTCCAGCAGAACTTCTGCTTCTACAGTAGGATTGCCGCGTGAGTCCAGAATTTCTCTGGCTGCGATATCCACGATTAATAATTCATATAACATATTGACCTCCAAAAATTGCTTCAAAGTATTGTTACCTGACTAGTTTACACTAAGACTGCGGGAATATTTGTGACTTATAGCAGACGACTTTTAACGC
>CAZVVR010000019.1:0-14661 GCA_964630605.1 uncultured Mageeibacillus sp.
AACAATTTCACTCGAGTACTGCTAAAAGTTCTTCTGCACGTTTCTGGTCAGCGGGATTCACAAAAATATAATACTGTTCCAAGATATCACCGGCTCTGAGCACGAAACCTGCCCCATGTTCACTTGTCAGCAAAAAAGGAATATTTTCACCCTCTAACAAACCCTTGGCCAGATCTGCCTGGAAGCGGCTGCCACTAAATATCAATACTGAATTATCCATAATAATCAACCATCATCAAGTTTATCTTTCTTTAATGTAATAATTTCTGACCGGTGCATCTGACGCCTAATTCTGTCCTAAAAGGCTATATGATAAGCTTACATTAAGTTTTTGCTGCTGAAAAGCTGCTGTAAACAAAAAATACTTATCTGCCGGCAGGTAAGTGTTCAGCGGAAAAGATCAAACTCAGAGAAAAATATAAACCTGTTTGCATGTAAATTCAGTTATCATTTTTCTGCAAAATCAAGAGCTTAATTCTTCCAGTTCCACTATATATTCTTCTCCCGCAACTGTAACGCGGTAGTTTTTCATTGCAGGATTATATTTAATCTTCTTTTCCTGATCATGTTCCACCGCTGCTGCAGATTTTTTGCCAGACGTTGTTGGCCGGGTTTTCTGCTGTTCTGATTTTAATTCTTTCTGCCGCATGTAATCTTCAACAGGTCCGGGGAATATAGTGTAGGCAACAACTTCTTCTTCCAGTGGCTTACGGTGCAGTAACTTTTGCAGATAAGCAAAGTTTTTATCGTATTCCGGCTCTATTGTGTTGACATCACTAGCCACAAAAGCCTGATCACCGCCGAGGATTTTTCGGCGAATTTCGGGGTCAAGTTTACCCGGAGGACGGCCGTAGCCACCCACAAGGTAGGTTTTAATCTCGTTAGGACTTATCTTGTAACGTTCTCCCAAAAGTACGTTTAAAACTGCTTGGCTGCCGACCATCTGAGACAAAGGCGTTACCAGAGGGGGATATCCCATATCCTTTCGCACCTGTGGAACCTCCTGCAATACTTCATGCACGCGATCGGCCGCACCTTGCTCCTCTAATTGGCTAAGCAGATTTGAAAGCATGCCGCCCGGTATCTTGTATTCAAGAATTTTGGGATTTGGAATCAGGGAACGAGTCCGATAGTCGCCTTTGGCAATATATTTGTCAGCTATCTTGTCCGCTAATTCAAAAGCTTCAGTTAGAGCAGTTTTATCTATTTTGTAGGGACGTCCCAGCTGATCTGCAATGGCCAAGAGAGTTTCATCAGCTAAATGAGAGGTACCTCCGGAAAACGGCGAAATGCAACCGTCGACGCAGTCAACACCTGCTTTTATTGCTTCCAACATGACCAGGGTAGTTAAACCTGCTGTTGTATGTGAATGCAAATTAATAGGTAGATCTGTTGCCTGTTTCAGAGCAGTAACAAGTTCCCGCACATCATTGGGAGTAATTATGCCTGCCATATCCTTGATACAGATGGAGTCCGCACCCAGATCTTCATATTGCTTAACCAAATCTACAAAATATCCAATTGTATGATACGGGCTTACCGTGTAAGCAATAGCTGCTTCCAAATGAGCTCCGCTTTTTTTGATATATGAAAAAGCATTGCGGACATTATTAATATCATTAAGAGCGTCGAAACAACGAATTATATCTATGCCGTTATCAACTGTAAGGCGAATAAAACGTTCCAAGATATCATTGTCATAATGCCGGTAGCCTACGATATTTTGCCCTCTCAAAAGCATGGATAATTTGGTATTAGCTGCCACCTGTCGGATTTCCCGCAAATTATCCCAAGCGGACTGATTCAAAAAGCGATAGGCAGAGTCAAAAGTTGCGCCGCCCCAAACTTCCATACTCTGAAAGCCTACTTTATCCAGAATGGCCGCCAAAGCTAAAATATCTTCGCGTTCCATGCGAGTTGCCAGCAATGACTGATTGCCGTCCCGGACGGTCAAATCCTGTAAACAAAATGTATTCATAAGACCTACTTTCTTGAATGTATTTTAATTGAAATCAGATTATATGATTGTAACGTTGGTGGAAATTCATCATAAAAAGACAAAAACATTAAATTAAAATTTTAATGCTTACTAGTATATCAGAGTATAAAAGTTGGAATAATCTGCTTTTTCCTCTATATCAGCGAGATAGATTTTATCCATATTTGCTGTTTTTACTGTTAAACTAATGTATATTATGATCTCACGTTTCTTCTGAGTAAGTACTGCTTAGCAGAAAGTGTTTTGCTGATAATCTATATGTGGACGAATGAGAACAGCATTTGTTTAAAGAGAGTGTCACGTTTTGAAAAAGAAGTTGCAATTAAAACCAACGCAAACCATTTTAATTGGGTTTGCACTGATTATTCTAATCGGCAGTCTGTTGCTTAATCTTCCTCTTGCCTCTAAAAGCGGTCAGAGCATTGGATTTGTCGATGCTGCCTTTACCTCCACATCAGCAGTGTGCGTGACAGGTCTGGTTGTGGTAGACACGTATAGCCACTGGAGTCTCTTCGGTCAAATTGTGATACTATTGCTGATTCAAATTGGTGGCTTGGGTTTTATGACCATGGCGACTCTTTTTTCCTTTATGTTGAAAAGAAGAATTTCTTTAAAAGAGAGGCTGATCATAGCTGAGTCATATAACCAATACACCTTACAGGGAATCATTAAATTAGTAAGAAGAGTTTTGATCGCCACTTTTATTATAGAATCTATTGGTGCCTTTTTACTGTCTCTCAGATTTATTCAGGACTTCGGTGTTTTGAATGGAATTTATAAGGGTATTTTTCACGCCGTATCAGCATTCTGCAATGCAGGTTTTGATATTATGGGCCAGGGGCAGCCGTTCAGCAGTTTAACTGCTTATTCAGGTGATATAATTGTAAATCTAATAATAACCAGTTTGATTATTGTTGGAGGGCTGGGTTTTGTTGTATGGGATGACATATACAATGCCAAAAGCTACAAGAAATTACACTTTCACAGTAAAGTAGTTTTATTTATGACAGGCAGTTTGTTAGTCTTTGGTTTTCTCTCATTCTTGCTGTTAGAGTTTAATAATGGCGCCACACTCGCGTCTTTGAGCGGTAAAGATAAAATTCTCGTTTCTTTCTTTCAATCAGTAACTCCGCGTACAGCAGGTTTTAATACAGTAAACTTTGCCGACATGAGAAATGCATCTGTTTTAATTACGATGTTACTCATGTTTATTGGTGCCGCTCCCGGGTCGACAGGAGGCGGAATTAAAATAACTACTTTTGGGGTACTTTTGCTTACTGCAATTTCCGTGATAAAAGGCAGAGAAGATACAGAAATTTTTAAAAGAAGAATAAGCAGTAAGATAGTGACCCGTGCACTCACAATTACCTTGCTTGCTCTGCTTCTAGTTTTTACAGCAACAGTGATTTTGGCAAGTGCGGAAAATATAACGCTGGCAGAAGCCTTGTTTGAAGCTATTTCCGCCTTTGCCACAGTGGGTCTGTCATTAGGAATTACAACAGAATTAGCTGTTGTCAGCAAGATAACGCTGATAGCTACTATGTTTATCGGTAGAATAGGTATTCTGACAGTGGTCCTGGCTCTTATGTCAAGGGCGCAAGATAAAAATGCCAGTTACCGCTATAGAGAAGAAAAAATAATGCTGGGATAGGAGCAAGATTATGAAAAACAGGTCATTTGCAGTTTTAGGTTTGGGCAGATTCGGTTCGAGTGTAGCCAACACACTTATCTCCATGGGCTATGAAGTTTTAGCTGTAGATAAAAACGAAGAAAATATAAACAACATTTCTGAAGATATAACACATGCGGTGCTGGGAGATCTTACAGATGAGAAAGTATTGCAGGGATTAGGTCTCAGGAATTTCGATGTTGCCATTGTCGCCATAGGAGAAGATTTGCAGGCCAGCGTTTTAGTTACACTTTTACTTAAAGAAATTGGGATTAAACATATTCTGGCTAAAGCTCAAAGCGAACTGCACTCCAGACTCTTGTATAAGGTAGGGGCAGATAGAGTAGTGTTGCCGGAGAAAGATATGGGAGTAAGAGTGGCTCACAGCTTGGCATCGACCAAAATCATAGATTTGATTGAACTTTCTTCAGACTACAATATAGCTGAAATTATCCCTCCCAAAGGCTGGGCGGGAAGTTCCCTAAAAGAATTAAATTTAAGAGCCAAATACGGTATTAACGTAATTGCAGTCAAGCAGAACTGCTCTATTATTATTTCCCCTAAGGCCGATTACGTAATTAATGAAGGCGATTTGTTAGTTATAATTGAGTCAAATACTGACCTTGAAAAATTGGAAAAAATCAAATAATCACAAATGACTTTAATATACAATCACTTTTAAAATAAAGAAATAGAGTTCACGATCATGTCAATCAGGGCGGAATAGGACCACTCCGCTGTCTCTAATCACTCTTATCTGTTTCTGATTTAAACTAGTTTTATTTATTGTGCTATCATTATAAACAGTAAGTAAAATAAGACAAGTAAGATTTAAAATGTCTGTTAGAAGTTGAAAACTTCTACATATACAAAATATAAGGAGGTATAACAAATGGTTAAAGTTGGACAGAAAGCTCCGCTATTTACAGCATCAGCTTATTATGACGGAGAGTTTGTCACAGTTGATCTGGAAGATTATCAAGGTAAGTGGGTATTGCTATGTTTCTACCCCGGGGATTTTACTTTTGTCTGAGCAACTGAAGTATCAGCAGTTGCTGAAAAGTATCCGGAACTACAGAAATTAGGGGTGGAAGTATTATCAATTAGTGTTGATTCCCCCTTTGTGCACAAAATGTGGAATGATGTTGAGTTGTCTAAAATGATAGATAAGGATATGCCATTTCCGATGTGTTCAGATCAAGATGGCAGTATTGGTAGAGACTATGGGGTTTATGATGAAAACAGCGGTACTGAAACAAGAGGACGCTTTATCATTGATCCTGACGGTGTAATTCAGGCGTTTGAAGTGCTTACCCCACCGGTTGGTAGAAATGTTTCAGAACTGATAAGGCAGGTTCAGGCCTTCCAGTTGGTCAGAGAAACAGATGGTGGCGAAGTAACTCCATCAGGCTGGAGACCAGGTAAGAAAACGTTAAAACCGGGCCCTGATCTGGTAGGTAATGTCTGGAAAGAGTGGAAAGTCAGCGAAGCTTTTGAAGATTAAAAACTTACTAATGCTCCCCTTATATAACAGGGGAGCATTTTTTTCGAAAAATTTTAAAATACCGAGTTTGGATAAATTTTATGAATGAAAGTAAAGCTATACATTATCCACAAGACGAAGTACATACCTTTTTGTTGCCTGTTACAATAGGCTGTTCGCACAATGCTTGTCTTTTTTGCTCTATGTATAAAGGTGAGAAATTCAGTTTAGTTTCCTGGTCAAAAATAGAAATGCAATTAAAGCATGGCGACACTTATACTGAAAGAGTATTTTTGACCGGAGCCGATCCTTTGGTCATAGGTTTTGACAAAATGCTGCGACTGATGGATCTGATCGAGCATTATTTACCTTATTGCGCCTGTGTTGCGTCTTACGCTTCTATAAGGAGCATATCCAATTACACAAAAGAAGAACTTTCAGTTTTGCACAACAAAGGTTTGAGACTACTTTATATTGGTTTTGAAACGGGCTGTGATGAAGTTTTGCAACTGATGAATAAAGGGCATACAGTTGCTGAAGCGGTTGCGCAGGCAAAAAAACTAAATAAGGCTAATCTCTCTTTTAACAGCATTGTAGTTTATGGTATTGCCGGGCAAAACAAATCAGTAGAAAACGCGCTGGCAACTGCAAAAATGCTAAATCAGTTTAAAACCAACAAAATTATCACGATGAGCCTGAGTGTTTTCCTGGGAACAAAACTCGACCTAATGGTGAGAAGGGGAGACTTTATTCCTGCGGCAAACAGAGAAAGATTGATAGAAGTGAAGACGCTGCTCGAAAAACTTGAAGTTAAGGCTCCTACTATTTTTGACACCACTCACCCCACAAATATTCTCAGAATAAAAGGAATGCTGCCTTACGATCAGGAGAAATTGATTAAAGAAGTAGACAAGCGCCTAACTTGAGCACGGTGTTTTCAATTAAATATACATTGACGTAAATCAAGATATGGTAAGTTCTTCCCGTTCCAACAATCTTTTTCCACCAACTTTGATGAGAATAGAGCCAATGGGAGCCGTGATTATAATAGCTAAAACTGCCAAGGAAAGTATCAGGTCCCCGGACTCCACACCCATCGTGAGTGGGATTGCACCTATAGCCGCCTGAACAGTGGCTTTTGGCAGATATGCGATAAGGCAAAATAATTTTTCTTTCTTGTTCAATTCAGTTCCGATCAGCGATAAGAGTACCCCCACACTTCTGGCAATTAAACCAAGGACGATTAAAAGCAGCCCTTTTAAGCCTGACTCCAAAGCTAAAACTAGATTTAACTGAGCTCCGATTAACACAAATAATAATATTTCGGCTAATACCCATATTTTATTTAGTTTTGCAGCCATTCTCCCTCCTTTTTTCGGGATTTTTTCAGCCAGGATGAAGCCTATGGCCATTACACCCAGAAAAGCTGCTATTTCAATTTTTAAATTGATTATTGTTTGAAAGCTTGTAAGTAGAACTGCTGTGCTCAATATTACTAAAATTTTTACAGTATCTCTGATCTTGTATTTTTCAAATATTTTAATTAAGGCCATGCCTATGATCAAGCCGACTGCTATTCCTAAAAAAATGGAAAACGGTATGCTCAATATCTTTACTCCTAAATTTATTTGCTCTCCACTGTAAATGCCTAAAAAGGCTGAGAAGACAGTGATAGCAAAGACATCATCTATAGAAGCCCCAGCCAAAATTAATGTAGGAATATTTTTTTTCGTTCCCAGGCCTTTGTCTATCAAATCAAGCATTGCCGGTACTATTACAGCCGGAGAAACAGCCGCTATTATAAACCCTAAAATTCCTCCCTGTACAAAGCTTAAATCGAAGAGCAAAGTGGATAGAAATAAAATTGTAAAACCTTCCAGCAAAGCCGGTACAAAGCTCATTTTAATAGCTGGTCTGCCCACTTGTTTAATTTCTTCTTTTTTTATCCCTAAGCCTGCCCGAAGCAGAATAACTATCAAAGCTATATTTCTCAGATCTGCTGAGATCATCATAATTTCGGCACTCAGCAGATCAAGACCAAAAGGTCCGATCAGGACTCCAACAATTATCATTCCCAGCAAACCCGGAAGTTTTAATTTATTGAATAATAATTTGGATAAAAGACCAAATATTATTACGATTGCTAAGCTGATTGCCACTAAAAATTCTCCATAAATAAAATAAACTCCTACAAAAACATCTTTCGATGCATTTATGTAGGAGTTATTAGCTTTACGCGGTTAAGGTCAACCCCATGACCTGTATTCCAAACTATTCTAACATGAATAACTGAAGCACATGAGACCAACCCGCGGATCAAGGCAGCAGGGAGAGGGCTTTATAAGCTGTCAAGTTAAAACAGCCAACCGGACTTCCGGTTGGCTGTTCTTGAGGTGTGATGAAAAAATCTATTTTACATATTCATTCAGGGGTCTGACGGGATAGACATTGTTGGGCATCTTATCTGTTGTGACGTAGCCCGGTTCTGCGTTGATCAAAGCCGGAATACGATTGACGAGATTTGAACAGGTCAGCTCAACGGTCGCAGGCCGGTCTACATTGATAGTAGTTTCAGGTTCTCCGTGGAATGTCCAGTCGTTCTTGTCAAACTCACCCGGAGCATAAACTTTGCCGATACATTCAGTTACCAAGGTGATGCCTTCCTCAGTTTCAGTTGTAACAATGGCAGACATGCCTGTTGGTTCGCCCGCTTTTATGGTCATGTTTAAGGTGGAAGAATGCAGATCTTCACTGTGGGTAGTGGGTATACATTTTTGTATCTGTGAAACCGGAGTCAAACCCATTTTGCTGCAGAGCCAGCCATTCTGGTTCCACATATAACTGGGCACGTATTTACCGCTTTCTACCAGCTGTTTCTGCTCATCGGAAGTCATGTCATTGTATTTTCCGATTTCGAGTTCGAATTCTTCCGTGGTCAAACCGGCTCCGTGCCCCTTGGCCAGTGCGATACCGTAATCTTCCACGTTGTAACTGCTGCTGCCGCTAATCTGTGTGATTGACTGCATGGAACCGGCCAGAGTATCTATCAAGACACCCCAGTACATATCCGGATAGCCACTGCCAGACAGCGTGATGCCGTTTTGTTTGGCCAGTTGATCCAGCTCTTTTGTTATTGCGGGCGAAGAATTCCAGGGATACAATGCCTCCTCGCAAGTGGAAATGGCATTGACACCACTTTCGGCACAAACGGTAAAGGCGTCCTTGATATCGGCCATTGTGCTCATGGTGGCGACAACGCAAACATCGGGTTTGAGTTCTGACATAAGCTTGCCGGCTATTTTGGAATCACTGACCTTAATGCCGGTGTTCTCAGATCCCATAATCTCGCCAATATCCTTGCCAATGACGGACGGATTCACGTCGAAAGCTGCGACAATCTCCACACCTTTCTCCATAAGATAGCGCATGAGAAAAACGCTCATCTTACCACAACCATACTGTACTGCTCTAAGTTTACGATCCATAACTAACCTCCATCTAGCTTTTGAATTAAGGCTTCTGCGTAAATTTAGTATAGTGGAGTTTTCAATATTTTGTCTATTAAAAATGCCCTGTTGATGTATGACAGCAAATTATTGATAGTCGCCACTTGTCAATACTGTTATAAAATATTTCCAAAAGTTAATGGTCAGAACAAAGACAAAGTTTCGGCTAAAACAGATAGTGCCATGCTATAATAAACAAAAAAGCTGAAAATATTGATCAAAACAAGACAAGATGCATAAGGAGATAGCAATGGCGTTTTCAAGTTTATTTAAACCAATAAAAATCAGAGACATGGAATTAAAAAACAGGGTGATTTATCCGGCAATGGCGACCAATTTAATTGCTAAAGGTGGCTATGTAACGGATAGGCTGATCGATTATCATGTGGCCAGAGTTTTAGGTGGAACCGGGCTTAGTACCACTGAAGCTGCTTCAGTTCATACACCCTCGGCTCCTACCAATTTTTTATCTATAAGTGACGATAAATTTAATCACGGGTTAAAAAAACTAACCGGGGCCATACGGTCAGCCGGAGGCAAGTCTTGCGTTCAGTTATGGCAGGGTGGGATTGTTTCTGCCATGTCAGATCCGCCGGCAATGGTTATTGTTCCCAGTGACATGGAGATACCAAACACTGACATTGCTTTTCCGGCAGCTACTGTGGAAACTATAGAAGATGTGGTCAGGGCTTTCGGTGAAGCTGCCAAAAGAGCCGCTGAGGTGGGTTTTGATTGTGTGGAATTTCATGCGGGACACGGATATTCTCCTCATTCTTTTTTAAGTGGAGCTTTTAATAAAAGAACGGATGAATATGGCGGTTCTTTAAAAAACAGAGCTCGTTACAGTTTGGAAATTATCCGGGCTATTCGAAATAATATTCCTGAGAGTATGCCGTTGCTGATGAGGGTCGTAGCCCACGACGATTATGTGGAAAATGGTTTAACTATCGAAGAAACTATAGAGTTTTGTAAAATGGCAAAAGAGTTGGGTGTTGATCTCTTGAATGTATCCAGAGGGAATGCTTTGACTGCCGGAGTTAAATATGAAGTTCCTCCGATTGACATTCCCAAAGGATTCAATGTTGATAATGCGGCCCGGATTAAAGAAGAAACAGGAATGCTTACAGCTGCTGTCGGCAGGATAAATGATCCTCAACAGGCAGACGATATAATTTCAAGCGGCAAGGCCGATATGGTGGTCCTGGGACGTGCCCAAATTTCAGATCCTGATTTTTGCAGAAAAGCAGAAATTGGACGTGAAGAGGACATAGTTCGTTGTATTGCCTGTAATCAAGGGTGTGTCGATAGATACATGAATCCTGAATTCCCACATTTATCCTGCCTGAGAAATCCTGCTGTCGGAAGGGAAAAAGAGTATACCCTTATTGAAACCCAAAATCCAAAAAAGGTTTTAATAATTGGTGGTGGAGTAGCAGGCTTAGAAGCAGCTTTTACATTAAAACAACGGGGCCATGAACCTATTTTATGTGAAGAAACACATGAATTGGGAGGACAGTTTCTCTTAGCCGGTCTTGCTCCCAGAAAAGAAGAGATGCGAGATTCTGCAATTTCCAGAGGCGAACAAGTGTTAAGGGCCGGAGTAGATGTTCGTTTAAATACTAAAGTAACTCCTGAATTAATAGAGAAATTAAATCCTGATGTTGTAATTATAGCAACAGGGGCGGAAGCTACCGAGCTGGATGTACCGGGTACAGACCAGGCCCATGTTTGTAATTTTCACGATGTTTTATCAGGAAGAGTTGACGTCAGAGGCGACATTGTTGTTGTCGGCGGCGGTTTGGTTGGTTTAGAGGTGGCAGAGTACATTGCCTGTGACGCTAATAATGTTACTGTCATCGAGATGCTGGAAGGTATTGGCAGGGAATTTGGCAGTTTCAGGCAGATATGTGTGCTGGAAAACCTGCATTGTGCCAACATTCAGACCAGGGATAAAACAAGATGCGTTGAAATTAGAGATAAAGAAATAATTGTAGAAAGAGACGGAAAAAAAGAAGCTCTTAAAGCTGACTACGTAATTATTGCAATTGGTTCCAAGCCGGTTTCTTTTGCTGATATTGAAGAATATTGTAAGCAACAAACAATTCCATACTACATCGCAGGAGACGCGTATAAACCCAGAAGGGCGATTGAAGCTATTGCTGAAGGAGCAGATATTGCCAGGCAGATTTAAAATTTCAAGCAAGAAAAGCGCGCGCATGATTTTTGTTTAGGATAAAACCGCTGGAAAATTCCGACGCAATGTGCGCGCAACTTCTTTGAAATATATGCTAATCGTCCCGCGGATGTTTATGCTCAAAATTTGCAGACTATTCAATATCCAGGGGTAGCTTGCTGCATGGGGGCGGAAACTCCTGATCGAGAGCAGCCAAATCTTCTTTTGATAGCGAAACTCTCATTGCTGCGGCGTTCTCTAAAGCGCGCTCAGAATTGCTCGTTCTCGGGATAGGAAGCACCAGCGGCCTGGTCAGGAGAAAGGCCAGAAGTATTTGCGCCACAGTAGCATCGTGAGTTTGGGCGATCCTATGCAAGACTTTATTATCAAACAAGCCTTTCTTTAACTCTCCGGCTTGCGCCAGGGGACAATAAGCCATTGTCAGAACTTTATGTTTTTGCAGCCAGGGCAGCAAACTATATTCAATGCCGCGACTACCAAGATGGTACAGCACTTGATTGGCAATGCAGTTATTTCCATTTTTCACAGCGAACAGTTCTTCCATGTCGGAAATATCAAAATTTGAGACACCCCAGTTCAAAATCAAGCCTCTTTGTCTCAGATCTTCCATGCAATCAACCACTTCTGACAAAGGAGTTAAACCTCTCCAGTGCAAAAGATATAAATCAAGATAGTCAGTTTCCAGCCGCTTAAGACTGCCCTCACAGGCAGAGAGATAATCATTTTTGTTCGCATTATGGGGATAGATCTTTGAAACCAGATATATGTTTTCTCGAGCCTCATCCTGAATGCTTCTGCCTGTTACCAGCTCAGCACCACCATCACCGTACATCTCAGCTGTATCAATCAAATTCATTCCGGCAGTTATGCCAGCCTTCAGACTGTTCACTTCAGCAGCCATATTTCTTTGATTTTCGCCGAAACGCCAGGTCCCTTGGCCGATTTTACCAACAGTTTGCCCTTTTTTATTCTTTAACACTAAATCACCCCTACTGACTCTGTTTATATCTACTTTACAACATAAAGCGGGGTGTGCGGAAAAAACTGAAACGTGCCCATCGTATATTTTTGCTACAATAAGAACATAAATTATATAAAATGCAAATTGATGCTGGAGTATCGGGGGAGATCATTATGAAAACCACAGAACGCAATCACCAAGTAATTACTGAACAGCCTTTGCTTAAGGAAGACGGCAGCTTACGCGAGCCGGGATGGTCCAGACAACTGGTCCAAAAATACGATCGAAAGGCTATAAAGGCATCAAAACTGCGGATAAAAGAGTGGGACTATTATATAGTCCTAAGTGATGACTTTGGCGTAGCCTTCACCATCTCCGATATTGGCTATATCGGCATGCAGTCAGTGTCTTTTCTGAACTTTAAAGAGCGCTGGGAGCACACTGAATCAATTATCAGTCCTTTACCACTGGGGAAAATGAAACTACCCCCGGACTCGTCCGGAGGTGTTACAAGTTATCAAGGTAAACGGTTGCAACTCAAATTTGAAGCTGAGCCAGACTTTCGTCGTATTTCCTGCAATTTTGAGAGATTCCACGGATCAGAAAGTCTGAGCTGTGAGATCTTATTGCAGCAGCCGGAAATGGATAGCATGGTCATTGCTACCCCTTGGGCAGAAAAGAAAAATGCCTTCTACTATAATCAGAAAATCAACTGCATGCCCGCCAGCGGCAGCGTGAATTTTGGCGGCCAAGTTTACGAGTTCAATTCCGAGACGGATTTTGGCACCCTGGACTGGGGACGGGGAGTGTGGACTTATGACAATACCTGGTACTGGGGTTCCGGCAATCAGCGCATTAATGGAAAGCCCTTCGGTTTCAACATCGGTTATGGTTTCGGTGATACCTCTGCAGCCAGCGAAAACATGCTTTTTTATAATGGCGTCGCTCACAAGCTTGACGACGTTAATTTTCATTTTAATCGCGACAATTATATGGAGCCCTGGCGTTTTAGTTCCAGCGACGGCCGCTTTGAGACCACTTTTCATCCAATAATCGACAGAGCAGCTCGCATCAATGCCCTTGTAATTAAGACCGATCAGCATCAGGTTTTCGGCCGTATGAACGGCAAAGTTATTCTGGACGACGGTACGGTGTTAAAGATTAAAAACTTGCTTTGTTTTGCTGAGGATGTCCATAATCGTTATTAGCAGTACGCTGATTTCATTTTGGTGGCAACAGGTCAACGCTTATATTTGAGCCTGTTTCCCAATAATTGCGTAAGCGTGCTTCTGAGCGAGCGATCATCAGCGATTGAATGGGTGAATTTTAAAGTTTCCCCGGACTGAGTTGAGATGCGCAGTTTGCCTCCGGTAGAATGATCAGATCCGTCAGAATCAATCTTATTAAAATAGGCGCGAAAGTAAAATTGGGTTATGGAATTATAATAAACCAGCATATTTTCGGTTTCTTCAGCTAAAATTTGGTCAGAACTCATATTGTAGTATTTATTTTGATAATTATTCCAATAACTCATCATGGCAGCACTTCCTTTGAAAAAACCTGTGCCACTGGCCTTTATTTCTTGAGATAATTTTTTACTTTCAGCTTTCTGTCTTTCTTTTGTCAGATAAGCAAGTACAAGTTTATCCTGCATAAATACGATATAACAGGTAGTCTTTTTAAACAGGGAATAAGAACGAAGAGATTTTAGAACCAGGTAGACTTTCTCCGATGCTCCGGGTTTAATTGGTTGATATTGTTGCTGAGGCAATGAGTATTCTTGATACTGAGCAGCAGTGGGTGGTGCCGATTGGTTCGGTTGCCCGCAACTGCTGCAAAATTTGGCGTTGTCAACTAATTCTTTGCCACAATTTTTACAGAACATAGTTAGCCTCCCAGCCGATGAAACGAGTTAATTTCGAGTATTAATTCACATTTTGCTATATTTTTTACAATTTTATCATATAATGCCGCGCATTGTCGCAATCTAAATTTACAATCCTGTTTAAGTCTTAATTTTGTTACAATATGTTTAAGCATTCCAATACCGGGAGAGAAATTAATGTCAATTAGTTTATTGTTAGTTAGTGATTCAGTATCTGACCGCCAAAAGATTACAAAAACCCTGGAAGCATATAATGTGCTTTTAGCAGCTGATTTACGGGAAGCCGCCCGTAAGCTGGAACAACGGGACGATATCTATTTAATGTTGCTTGACCTGGATCTGGCCGGTAGGGATGGAATCCAATTCTTAAAAACTTTAAAAAACAGCAGTGGACATCAGTTTTTGCGCACAATTATCATGAGCAAAGAGTGTGACCAGCAGCTAAAAGAGATCGAAGGACTGCGACTGGGAATAATCGACTGTATCAAAAAACCGCTGGATCTGGAATTTTTGAAAGCTAAAGTCTCAACCCGAGCTGAAATATTTAAAACCCAAGATTTTATAAAAAGACAGGCCCAAAATCAATTAAGGCTATTTGAAACAATATTTCATCAGGCACCTATCGGGATTGCAATATCTTTAGAAAAAGATTTTGCTCACGATAAGATTAATAAAAACTTCAATTATAATCCGGAATTCAAAAAAATATGCAAACGGTCAAAAAACGAATTACAAAGTATCGGCTGGGAGGGCCTTACTCATCCTGATGATTTGCTAACGGAAAAAGAGTTATTCCGGAAACTTCAAAATGACGAAATCGACAGATATTCGCTGGATAAGAGAATCAAAATGCCGGACGGCTCTTACAAATGGGTGCACCTCATATCAGCTAAACTCAATTATACAGAGAAAAGTGGTTTCCACTACGTGGCTCTGCTCCGTGATATTGATGGAGAGAAAAATA
>CAZVVR010000020.1:0-14302 GCA_964630605.1 uncultured Mageeibacillus sp.
TGCCCGGCAAACGCATTTCGAGTGCGCCCCGTTATGGCCGCTTCGGTACGTCTCCTTTTACATTTAGGATTGTCTGCTAAAATTCCCAGCTTGTCAAATATTTTATCATTTACCACGCTTAAAACGATCAAGAAATGCGTTAGACAGCATGGGATTGGCTACCATACCCGACGCAATCTCTTCATATTTTTCTAAAACAGCTTTTCCCAGGGCCAAATTTGGATAAAGAGCATATCGCTTTAGAAAAACATCCTCATCAATATTTGACTTATATAGTTCATTCGCAATATCACTGACAAAACGCCGGCTGTTGGGCAAAGCGATTTCCGAAATCATCTCTATCTCGTTCCACAGAATGCGGTCCGGCCCTAAATCCGGCACCTTGCATTCCCGAATTTGTCCCAGCTCTTTTTGTGACAGTTCTGTTCGCAAAAAAGCGATATCTTCCAATATCATACACAGATCTGCCAAAACTCTGGCAACAGTAGAACGCGGATAGCTAAACTGCAGCGTCAGCCAGCCGCACACGTACAGGAAATGACCGGCCCGCAAGCGAATTAAATTTTGAATTTGGTTGGCTTCTTCTCTTTTTTTGACTGTGGAAAGTACGGGGAACAGTATAGAGAGATCTTTATAGTTCAGGCTGTAAGCCAAGGCTTCGATTTCCGGTTCTGTTCTCGCCTTTTTAAGTTGCGACATCAGCCAGGTTCTCTGGACAGCTGTCTGGTCCATGAGCATCTCTTCAGGTGATGGATGTAATTCCCGGCAGGATTCCAGTGACTCGTCAAAACAAGAAAAACGCAATGGAATGTCCGGCACATAGAATTTTTTAACCGGGGTCTTTTCTCTGCTCACCTCTTTTTCCGGTTCAGTTCTGGTCAGCGTATTTTCAATAATACGAGCCAACTGCGGCTGGGGTTCGGTCACTGTTTTCTGCTCTGTCCTTGTTTCTAATTCCGGTCTCTGATCTGCCGCTGTTTCTTCTCCGGCTTCTGCCGCAGTTTCCTCTCCGGCTACTTCCGCCGTTTCTTCTGCAGCAGATGCATTTACCGCAATGCGCGATGGCCGTAAAAGTACACGTTCTTCTGTTGTTTTCTCCGGTTGAGTTTCACTGTCCTTTTCGGACACAGGGCCTTCCCGGACAGCGGGATTAAGCTCAGGACTGCGCAGTTTGGCTTTGCGGATTGAATTTTTCTTATCTGCCGGTTTCATTACTGCTCTTTTCCAATACTGCGAATTGCTGCAGGCAGTGAGTCTATGGCTTCACGTATTTCAGCTGTTGTAAAGCTTAACCGTTCAACAACTTCTGCCAGGCCGCTGTCATAATCCTGCAAAGTACGTTCGACATAAGCTGAAGATTTTTCTGTAAAATCGGTGCTGCTTTCTTTTATGGAATGAGTCATATCTTCCAGTATGCTGATCTGTTGACGGATATCCTGCAGAAAATTTTCGGTTAATCTGCTTTGCTCTTCTGACAGGCCAACAGATTTTTCTATAGTTTTCGTTGTGTCATTAATTGCTCTGTTGAGCAAATCCGTATTAAGTCTCAGCTGATCTGAAAGCCGGGAAAGTTGATTAGCCAGTCCTTCTTGTTCACCCATATATAATGCAGTCAATTTATCGGAACTGTCCGAAATAAGTTTTAGATTATCGCTTAAAACTGCTGACTCATTTGCAATATCATTACGGGAAATAGCCATCAGGCCTAGTATTTCGTGCAGTTCCTGATTAAGTTTTAAGTTTTCATCACGAGATACAGACATAATCTGTTTTGATTCTTCCATCATAGTAAGAGCGGAATCTGTTAAACGGTTAAGCTTTGAAAGCTCTTGCGGCAAAGGTGCCAGGTGTATTTGTAAGGCTTCAACGGTTTTTTGTGTAAAAGAGTCAGCTAATTCCTGCATACCCGTTTCTTGCTTTTCAGCCAGGCTGTCGGCCAGATTAGTCAGTGCCGCACTGGACTCTTGAATTGAAGGCGCAATTTCTTTCTCCATTACCTGGCGTACTGCAGTTTCAACGCCTTCGGCAAATTCTCCCTGTACCAGTTGATTGGATATTTCACTAAAGGTTTTAACTTCCCGGCGCATGTTCTCGCCATAAGAAATCAGTTCGCTAATTAATAGTGACACGCCGGCCCGGTCCTGGTAGACGGGAGCTACGTTAGCCAGATCACTGCTCAGCCTTTGCACTGTCTGAGCCAGGAATAATCTTGTGTGCCGGGCATCTACACTCTGCAAAATAACAGTGACCAGACCGGTACCTAAGGGAATCAAAGACGCCATCAAAATTGGCGGAATCGGTATAGCCTGCATTTCAGCAGCTCCGGGAACAAGATTTACATCCGCTATCAACACCGCCACTGCTGCTATTATGCCCAGAACAAATAAAATAGCAGAAATCCAGGCGTTGAAACGGGCGTTTTGATAGAAATGAAAAAGGTCTTTTTGCATCATTAGTGTTTGGGGATCGGGCAGCCATTTGCCCTGGTAAAGCTTTTCACTTTGAACACTCAGACTCTCAAGCACTTCTTTTAATTCCTGATCGTCCACTCTGTCGCTGACAGCTTCAAGGGTTTCCAGTGCACCGGCTTGCTCAAAACCAGCAGCATCCAAAGCTTCGGAAAAATTCTTTTCACAGGCTGTTGCAGCGAGACGTAACTTGCGGTTTTTAAGCAAAGTCACGACAAAAATCACTAGCATTATTATCGGAATTGCTATCATGCTGACATACCCGATTACTAAAAATCCTGACACGGATAGTGCAGATAAACATGGAACTGTTGTTAGAATTGCAGACATGAATTACTCTCCTTCGACTCCACCACTCAAGAACAAATTCCAGTCCGGAATTTCTTTTTTCTTAAGTACAAAATTTACTTATTGGGCAGTTGCCGTTATTATAGCACGGCAGAAAAAACGTGCCGCCCCGCGACCCAAGTTTCACTCAACTCAAAATTTTCACTAAAAACCAATAAATCGGCCAGACAACCTTCAGCTATCTCTCCGGTGTTTTGCGAATATAACCGGGCGGGATTGAGTGAGAAAAATGGATAAACTTCTTTTATATCAACATCTAATATTTCTGCAGCATTTTTAATGGCTTGAATCGGATCCAAAGTGCTGCCTGCGAGTGTGTTACTTCCCTTTAATCGGGAAACACCATTCTCCAGCGTAAATTCCATAGTTCCCAGAACATAATCGCCATCAGCCAGACCTCTGGCCATTGTTGCATCGCTGACACCTATTATGCGATCAAAAGATACAATTTTACTGATCAGGCGAAGATTTGCAGGATGTATATGTATTCCATCAAAAATCAGTTCCACCGGAAGATCACTCTCCAAAATTGCGCCAATTATGCCCGGCCGGCGCTGGTGAATCCGGGTCATTGCGTTGCCCAAATGGGTGGCAAGTTTTGCTCCTTTTGCTATAGCTTCGCATCCCAACTCATAACTTGCCTCTGTATGACCCAGGCCTACTGAGATTCCGTAACAGGGAGATTTTTCGATCAGCTCAAAAGCTCCCTCCAGTTCCGGAGCAACAGTTATATACTTGATCCAGCCTTGCGCAGCAGCCTGATAACGCTTAAGCAGCTCCAGCTGCGGTCGCTTAAGATTTGCAGCTGAGATAGCACCACTGCGCCGGGGGGATATCCAGGGGCCTTCGAGATGTATGCCGGCCAAACGTGCTCCCGGCAGATCTCTTTCTGCGGCCTGAGCATAAAATTGCAGCAGCTTATACAGTTTTTCATCGCTGTCACTAACAATTGAAGCAAAAAATGCTGTGACTCCGCGTTTTGCCAGATAACAACTAAAGTGATCAAGCTTTTCATTATCAATATGGTTTAGGTCAACACCGTTACTGCCGTGAATATGACTGTCAAATATTCCGGGAAAAACATACTTTCCTTTAAGATCGTATACAGGCCAATTACGAGGTAAATCTGAGTTTTCACCTGCCGGAAGCAAATTATTGATTAAGCCGTCTTTAATAAAAATATCCAGATTTCGGGTCGTACCGGCACTGGTCAGCTTAGCATTTCTCAATATTGCCTTAGCAGACATAATTATTCGCCGTTGTCTTCAGAGCCGGCCTGATAGAGAAGATCGTATACTTCTCCGAAACGCATGGCTGCAGTGGGACGGTCCGGGCTTTTGTGTATATTTTGCTCCTGAATTGCGATCACCATATCCGGCTGATTTAAATCAAAACCAATAAACCAGGAATCAAGCGAAATACGTTCCAGTATTTCATCCCAGGCAGCCTCGACTGTTCCCGATTTTCCGCCTAAACTGGCGTACTCGCGATAAGCAGTGGAACGGTGAGTTTGTTCTACGGCCTCGCGCAAAGCCTGACGCAAGGCTTGCCGGTTTGAAGCAGAAATGACATCCTCTTTCCAGGCCAGGGGATCATCCGACATCAGCAGGCGTGGTGCCGGAATATCACCGTCTGCAGCGACAGCTGCGTATATACTCGCCATTTGTATGCTTGTCACTTCAAGTTCACCCTGCCCGTAGGCAGAAGTGGCGAGCATTACCGTATCACGCAAATCTCCGGTATTACTAAACTGTGCTGCCGGAAAGGGATATGAAGACGGTACTTCTTCAGTAAAGCCAAGATTGATTAATTCTTTCTGAAAAGTGTCAATCCCCATCTCAAACGCCAGTTGTCCAAAATATATGTTATCGGAGATGACTATCGCCCGCGCTAAATCCTGGGGTTCATTATCTTCAGTAATGCGGGCTATCTCATAGCTACCCCAGGACGCATCAGGCTGCCAGGTTTTTCCAATGATGGTTTTAGTGGTATCGGGAGACAAAATGCCTGCATTGAAACCAGCCATCGCAGTGGCAATTTTCATAGTGGATCCGGGAGCATACTTAGGCTGGAACTTATTCCACATGGGCAGGCGGCTGTCGTCCAGCAATGCCTGATAAGAATCAGGTGCAATACCTTGAACAAATTCATTGGGGTCAAAAGAAGGAAAACTCAACATTGCAAGTATATCGCCATTGTATGGATCCATACAAAGTGCCTGACCTTCATCTTCTTTAAAGATAGAATAAAGTTTATTTTGCAGCTCTATATCCAAAGTCAGGTGAAAATCCTGTCCCGCTTGCGCCGGCAATTCATATAAAACCTGCTTTTCGCTGGCTGAAAGATATACTCTTACTCCCTGCTTAGGCCGTAATTGCTCTTCAAAAAGATGCTCTAAGCCCCTTTTCCCAATCATATCTCCCTGACGGTAAATACCGCGTTCATCATTATCTAAATCATCCTGGGTAACTTCCCCCACATGTCCCAGCAAATGAGCTGCCGCTTGAGCGTGAGGATAGAGCCTGGTATCAAAAAGTCGCATTTCCAGATGCAAATCCGAAAGCTTTTTCAATTGAGCCGCACTAAACTCCATTTGTGTTTTCAGCGGAACAAACATGTTGTCCCCAATCCATGACTGCGACATGATGGCATCCACCTGTTCTACCGAAAGATCAAGCAGCTGGGCAACCTCAGCATTGTCTGCTGTGTCATACCATCCGGAAATAGCTCCGACAATTTGCCCCTTGCCATCCACAGCCAAAGGAATATTATTACGATCAAAAATTCCGCCGCGGTGAGCCGTCAATCTTTGAACGATTAAATCATTGTCATCTGTCAGACCGGGAAAAATCAAAGAAGCTGAATATTCTAAAAACCAATGTTCATCATTTTCGTCGTAAAGATAAGTTAATGTCAGCGGACGCGACATCTCCCCATATGCGGTTTGCATGACGACGTTCATTTCGTAAATTGCAATTCGATCATCAGAAGCACGATCCAGTTTATGCACATTCTCCAGATTCATTTTTTGCAGGCCAATACGCTCGTCAATTTGTTCTTGCCGGGCAATAATATCATCTAACTTGTACCGGTTGCGAGATGTTGCTGTAAAATATGGATACAGTTCTCTGAAATTTCTGTCTTCTATCAATTGTAAAACATCAACGGAATCTCCGTTTGATTCTTCCACAAGAGATTCATTTACCGGATTAGTTTCTTCAGGATCTACGGCTAAAAACTCTGACGGATCGCAAGCAACAAGCAGTATAAATAAGACAAGACTTAAGATGACAAGTATGGGCTTTCGAGATAAATTTTTATTGCATAAAATAGATTTTTTCATGCCAAAGCTCCTAATAGGTTAATTGTGTATATATCCTCAGGCTGCTTTTTAAATTTTATCACTTACCGTGAAGATAACGCACAAATGCCAATTCTATCAGTTGATCCAAGAGATCTTCCGCACTGATGCCACTGGCAGCCAATAATCTCGGATACATGCTTATGTCTACAAAACCGGGAATTGTATTAACTTCGTTGACAAAAACCTGGCCGGTTTGCGACAGAAAGAAATCAATACGCGCCATGCCGTAACATTCTAAAGCATTAAAGATCATTGCAGCGTACTTATTTATCTGCTCCAGCTCAGATGATGTCAATTCAGCCGGCACGACTAATTCAGAAGCAGATTCTTCATATTTAGCTGAATAATCATAGAATTCACGGTCCGGAATGATTTCACCTACCACCGACAAAGTGAGATTATCCGCTGTACCCAGAGCGGAAACTTCCAGTTCCCTTCCCTTGACTTCCTGTTCTAAAACTATCCTGCGATCATAATTAAGTGCCAGCAGGATAGCCTGATGAAGTTGATCTCTGTTTCCAGCCTTGCTGATTCCAATTGATGAGCCTGCATTGGCCGGTTTAACAAAAACAGGAAAATCCAGAGCTGAGCAGACTCTGTCCAGCTCAATATCAGTGTTATGTTGATATGATGACATATCAACATAACACCACTTTGTGTGTGGTATACCGTGAAAGTCCATAATTTTATTCGCAAAAGACTTGTCCATAGCGATGGCGCTGGACAACATACCGCAGCCGACAAAAGGGATACCCGACATTTCCAGCATTCCCTGCAGGCGACCGTCTTCGCCATTGGCACCATGCAGAACCGGAAAAACACAATCGAGCTTAACTGGCTCTTTACCGCTGTCCGGGAAATGTAAGGCTTTATCTGCTGTGTCAGCTGTAAAAAGGACACGCTCCAGCCCGGTGTCTTTTTCCCAGCTGCCATTTCGCATCGCCGCTGTCTCACCCGGGAAATACTTCCATTCCCCTTGCCTGTTGATACCAACTAAAATTAGGTTGTAGGCTGCATTCTTGCTCAAAGTATCAGCGATAAAGGCTGCCGATTGTCGTGAAACTTCGTGCTCCGGTGACTGCCCGCCAAAAATAACTGCAATATTCAACTTTTTTCCCATTCTGCTTTTATTCCAATGCTTTTTGATTTTCTTTTATATTTACCAGCATATTGGTTAGATGCTCTTCCAGATTTTCTAAAATATCGCGAGTATACATTAAAGCATTGTTACGAATACTTTCGCTATGCTGGCTTGCTTCTTCAATCATTAAGGATGCGGCTTGCTGTGCTTGCTGAGTAACTTCATGCTCATCAATCATGGCCGCCATCTGTACTTCTGCGTCGCGAATAACTGCTTCGGCTTCTCGCCTGGCCTCGTTAATCAATTGGTGATTTTGCTGCAAAACCCAGCGCGCCCGTTCTAATTCCACCGGCAGGCTTTCACGGATCATGCGCACCAGATAAAGAACTTCTTCACGGTCCATCATACATTTGGTTCCCAAAGGAATACTGCGAGCCCCTTCAACGGTTTTTTCCAGGCGTTCCAGCAAAACCTCAACACTGCGATCTTGCCTGTCTTCGCTTCTGGGATCAGCAGGTATTCTTTGCACCCGACGTCTTGGACCTTCTGGTCTTTTTTCGTTATTTCCAATATTTCTGTTATCTTCCATATTCTAAAGCCTCCGCAAAATTTCAATCTCACCAACTGGCGATAATTTAATCTATTCGTAATTTATTATTATTTATTAATGAGCTGTTAAACAAAACCAAGCTAACTACCGGCGTATCTGCGTTCTACTTCGCTGCAAATAGCTGCAGGCACATAGGGATCAAGCTTGACCCCGTAAGCAGCTAACTCTCTTACCGCTGATGAACTTATACTGTCATAAGCAGGCGATGTTATTAAAAAGATAGTTTCCAGCTCTGCATAAAGTTCCCGATTCAATCGCGCCATCTGTTTTTCTGCCTCAAGCTCAGTTGACGTCCGCAATCCCCGCAAACAAATCCTGATGTTTTCTTTACGGCAAAAATCAGCAAATAAACCTTGCCACGTACTAATTCTCACACGTTTTAAATTTTTCACCGCTAATTCGAGCATGCGTTTGCGCTCAGAGATGCTGACACGCACTTTTTTTGACTGATTATCAATTATTACAACTACCAGCTCGTCACATAATTCAAGACCGCGCTCGATCAAGTCTAAATGACCTTTGGTCATCGGATCAAAAGTACCGGCATATGCCAGGCGGCGGTACTCTTTTTTACAGTCTGAAACGCCTTCTGTCAAGCTGTCATTAGTCTTTTTCATGATAGTAAAAGGATAGCACGGTGGCTCCGTATGTACAACTGCGAGCCAGGGTGATATCTGCACCTAATTTGTCGGGAATTTCTTGTTTTCGCTGACTTTCTAAAACGATCACCCCGTTTTGTGCCAGCAGTTCCGGCAGATAGTCACTTATCGCTTCCAGCATCGCAGCTAACTTTCGCCAGGGCGGATCCAGGTAAATAAAATCAAATCTGCGCTCTTCTCTGACCAGTTTTCTTGCCAGTTTTTGAGCATCATAAGTAAAGACTCTGGATTGATCTATTGTCCGTGTTTTTTTCAGGTTGAAAAACAGTGCTTTCAAAGCATCACGGTCTGTCTCACAAAGAACTGCCTGAGCAGCGCCGCGGCTAAGAGCTTCTATCGCTATCTGACCGCTTCCGGCAAATAAGTCGAGTATACTTGCCCCTTCAATATCAGAACCCAGAATTGAAAACAATGCTTCTTTGGCCCGATCGGAAGTTGGACGAGTGTCTGTTCCGGGCGGGGTTTGTAAATTAAATCCTTTCAACGAACCTGAAATTACTCTTGGCATTACCTTCTCCTTAAATTGCGGGATTTTTCAAGGCTTCTGCGTAGCGGCGGTTAAACTCCGGCAAAACCAGTCGATTCTCCGTCTTTTTTAGCAGTGGATCACCGGAGAGTATCTTTTCTGCTGCTCCGGCGGCTTCTATCAATAAATCGCGGTCTCGAGACAAATCACTGGCTTTAAAGTCAGGAAGCCCGCTCTGACGTACTCCAAAAAAATCTCCCGGACCGCGTAAACGAAGATCTTCTTCGGCAATTTTAAAACCATCGTTATGACGGCAAAGAGCTGTCAGGCGTCTGCGGGCTGTTTCATCGTCCGTATCACTCATCAAAATACAAAAAGATTCATAGTGCGAACGCCCTACTCTTCCGCGCATCTGATGCAGCTGTGCCAGTCCAAAGCGTTCAGCATTTTCTACAATCAAAATAGTAGCCTCTTTCTGATCTATCCCTACCTCAATTACACTGGTGCTGACAAGAATATCTATTTCACCTGCAGTCAGGTCCCGCATAATATCATTTTTGTCTTTTGCCGGCAAACGGCCATGAAGAAGAGCTAAACGCCGATGAGAAAAATTGTCATTTTGCAAACGTTTGAATACTTGCTCGGCAGACTCTAGTTTTATAAATTCAGAATTTTCTATGGCCGGACAAACGATATAGGCAATGTGTCCCTTCTTAATCTCGGTTTCGATCATATTTTCTACACGAGAACGGTCCTTACTTCTTGCAGTATATGTCTTGACAGGATGACGTCCTTTCGGCATGTCACGCATTTCTGAAATATCCAAATCACCGTAAAGGATCATGGCCAAAGAACGCGGTATCGGTGTCGCTGACATTACCAGTATGTGGGGATATTCATCTTCCGAGCTGCTAAGATTAAGCCTTTGTTCTACACCAAAACGGTGCTGTTCATCAGTGATACATAACGCCAGCTCTTTATACTTCACATCTCCGGTAATCAAAGCATGGGTACCGATCAGACATGTAATTTCGCCTGATTCGGTTGCGCTCAGAATTTCTCTTTTTTTCGCTGCCGGCATTCCCCCTAAGAGCAAGCCGGTTTTTATTCCAAATGTCTTGAAAAAATCAGATAAATTCTCGTAATGTTGTTGTGCCAAAATCGAAGTTGGTGCCATCAGGACTGACTGCCTGTCTGCCAAAGCCATTCGCGCCATAGCCAGCATTGCTACAGCCGTTTTACCTGATCCTACATCACCCTGTATTAGCCTGTGAGCCGGCCAGTCCTGTTTAAAGTCAGCTTTGATTGCCGCCAGTGTTTGTTGCTGGGACCCCGTCAGCTGAAATCCAAGACTTTTCTCCATTTCCAGTAGCTGTGCTTCCTCGTCAGCAGATAAGATAATTTTTGGACGTTTTAAAAGTGCACGTTCAGACTTTAAGGAACGTAAACCAGCCATAATCAGAAACAGCTCTTCAAAGGCCAGCCGATATCTGCCTATTTCTGCGGCATGTCTGCTGGATGGGAAGTGTATCTCAGAAAATGCATAAGCTTGTGAGGCAAGCTTATGGTCGCGTCTGATATTTGCCGGCAGAAACTCGCTGAAAAACAAACTGTCAGAATCCAGGATTTGCCGAACGGCGTCACGTAGTATATTTTGCGTCAAACCCTCAGTCAAAGGATAAATTGGTAAAAGCGGCGGCAAATTTTCATCTTCGTGAAAAAACTGAGGATTCTGTACCGAAAAATAACGTCCGGACCTTTTGATGCGGCCCCGGAAGCGAAAACTGTCACCGCGTTTAATTTGCTTGGCTATCCAGGGCTGATTAAACCAGACCGCACTGAGCGTGCCCGAGTCGTCCTGGAGTTTTACCAGTGTCTGAGAATTTCTGCCGCGCCGGTTGACGTGAGGTATAGTGATAATATTGGCTCTGAAGCAAGCAGTTTCATCGTCCTTTAAGTTATAAATATCGCAGAGTTCAGACCAATCTTCATACTCTCTCGGCAGATGCCAGAGCAGATCTTCACAGCTGTAAATTCCCAATTTAGAGAAAAGCGCGGCCCTCTTATCAGAAATGCCGCGCAGTACGGTTACGTTTTCGTCCAGAATGCTGCGTTTAGACACAGTCTTCAGCCCCCTTTCCTGCCAAATCCTGCTTTGATCCGTAGTCACACAAATAAAGCAGCGGACACCGGACGCAGGTCCGACAGCGGGCCTTACAGATGCTGCGGCCGTGAAACACCATAAAGTGCCCCCAGTCCGTATAAGACTCTACCGGCAATACTGCCTCAAGATCGCGCTCTATTTTTGCAGGATTTTCCTCAGATGTCAGTCCCAAAAGCTTACTTATCCGGGCACAGTGCGTATCGACTACAACAGCTTGTTTGTGAAAAGCGTCACCTAAAATCAAATTAGCTATTTTCCGGCCGACTCCCGGAAAATCCAGCAATTGTTCTCGCGTCTGCGGAACTTCGCCATTGTATTCTTTAATTAATTTTTGGGCTGATCCTTTAAGAGCTTTTGCCTTATTGCGATAAATGCCGCAGGAGCGAATTAGGTTTTCAATATCCTTAATTTCACCTTCTGCCATTTCGTAAACCGTGGGATAAGCGGCAAAAAGCTGAGGTGTTATTTTGTTGACACGTTCATCCGTGCATTGGGATGCTAAAATGGCACCAACCAAAAGTTCCCATGGCGTTGTGGCATCCAATGTTGTTTTTGCCTCGGGATAGGTTTTTTCTAAAATATCAATAATCTTTGCTGCGCGCTGTTTTTTATCTTTCAACTCTAACTCCACTAATGTCTCGCTTGTTGCAAATAACAGGAAAATGATAGTTCTTCGGCTTCACCCGGTCGGAAAACCTGCATTACACAATATGAACCTGTAGATTTTTCTCTCATAAATTCGGTAAGATCTTCTGTTGTTTGCATTGTTTTTTCATTAATTGACAGTATTATATCACCTGTACGCAGGCCGGCAATATATGCTGGGCTGTCCAGTTGCACACAGGTCACATAAAGTCCCATCGGATATTCGTAACGTTGGGAAAAGTGTGCTGCAGACTCATCCGTCATCACAGCAACTCCCAACAAGGGCCTGATAACAGGATCACTTTCTACTATATCGAGAATATGTTCAACAACTTTGGAGATAACGGGAGCCGGAATAATGTAGGTGCGATGATCGAGATAAGAATATAGATTAGAAGCACTGCAAATACCCAGAACGCGCCCGTATACGTCAACAAGAGGTGCCCCCGGAACTTTATTTAAAGTTGGTACATCCGATACAAAAAATGCATAAGGCAAGTTGTTCTCGCGCACGCCCGGAACCTGGATGCTCATGACATGGCCCGGAATAAGGCTTCCTTCCAGAACATAATCTTCCGGCGAAGTAATTATTCCTACTTCAAGCCCTACCCTGACATCGTAGCCCTTATTTAGCGACTGTGCAGTAAGCTTTCTGCTTTCAGGTTCGACTTTTAACAAGGCTATATCGCTCATAATATCAAAGCCATACAA
Organism: uncultured Mageeibacillus sp.; assembly: GCA_964630605.1. Classification (GTDB taxonomy): domain Bacteria; phylum Bacillota; class Clostridia; order Saccharofermentanales; family DTU023; genus DTU032. Next base: position 12,517 of record CAZVVR010000020.1, read on the forward strand.
GGTTGCCGGGAAAGGTTTGGTATAAGCATCGACAAATACATCTACAGAGGCTCCTTCCATCAGGACGCCACGATAGTCTACAGCTTTATCAAACATGGAATAAGAGCTGATAAGAAGGCCTGCTTCATCTATTACCAGAGCAGAAAAGGTCTCTTTTCGCGCTTCGTATAGAGGAGAAGCCGGGATTGTCAGTCTGACCAAAGCAACCGAAGGATTTACCTGTTCAAAAATATCGGTCCACTCTAAAGGCACAGTTTTGTCAATCCGGTCATCAGTTACAATCGGCCTGCTGCCGGCCGGAACAGTCTCAGACGTGTCCCCGTTTCCGGTACTCAAGCTGGTAGTTGTAGAAGTTATTGTTGTTGTACCGGTTGTACTCGTGCTAGTCGGTTCAGTTTCCATACCGGTGTTGAATCTGCTTGCAGTGGTTTTTGTTGCCTGGGAGCTGCCGGTTAAAATACTTGTTGCGGCAGATTTGGAGACATTGCTTTCTGTTTCATTGCTGTCGGTGTTTTTGCTGGACGACACCGGCGGTGATCCAATATTTACGCCGGGTCCGCAACTGCTCACAAACATGAATAAAAATAGTGATAAAAGGACTAATATCTTTGACTTTAATGCTTGCTTTGACATTAGTTAAATCTTTCCTTTCGTTAGCTGTTGCTAGTCAGGAGTAATTTTGGAAAATAATGTTAACTACCATCTTACGTAAAAAAAGTGTATATAATATGAACAACTATTTATGCATCAGGGACGTTCCAGAGTAAATACAAAGCCCGCACCACCTAAGTCAGAATGATAAGCCCTGATGATTTGTCCGTGACGCTTAATCAGAGTACGCGCAATATAAAGGCCTAAACCAGAACCTTCTGTGGAACGCGAGCGTTCTACCTTATAAAAGCGGTCAAAAATCTGTGGAATATCTTCATCAGGTATGCCTTCTCCGTTATCTTCAATAAATACATGCACCAAACGGTTATCTGTTTTTGTGCGTACAAGTACGAGTCCCGATTGAGGAGCAAAACGTATCGCATTAGTCAGGATATTACTCAATACCCGGGTTATCGCATCTTCATCTGCAATGACATTATGAGCAGCGGGATCTTCGTTGGCCAGCTGTAGTTCCAGGCTAATATTTTTTTCCTGAAGCAAAGGTTCCAGCGAATTTATCACACGTATAATTAGAGTCTTAACATTAAATACACTGCGGTTCAAAGTATTTACATTGCCATCCAGCGTTTGTTCAAACAAGCTGTCGATCAATTGACGCAAACGCTCAGTTTCAGATTTTACTATATCAAGATAGTGCATATAACGATCAGGGGGGATAGTACCATCGCGTATTGCCTCTATAAAGCCATGAATCGATGTAACCGGTGTTCGCAAATCATGGGAAATGCTGGAAAGAAAATCAGATTGTTGCTGCTCCTGCTGCTCAAATTTTGCTATCAAAGTGTTGAAAGTACGTACCAGCAGTGTCAGATCATCCTCGTGACTATCCACATCTTCGTCAACGTCGTCCAAAGTTAATCTGCGTTCTTTTTTGCCGAGTTTTACCCGGGCACTTAAATCTCCTTTATATACCTTATCGGCCGTCCGCGCCAGGGCTGAGATAGGTCTGGTGATTGTGCGAGATATGAGAACAATAATAATCAGAGAAAGTAGAAATGCTATAAAAAAAGAAATTAAAATACTATTTTCCTGCAACAGTCCGGTAAAACTGTCCGGCCTTAAATGTCTGAATAAAAGAACTTCTCCTGAGTAAACTCTGGTATAGCTTGGCAAG
>CAZVVR010000021.1:0-14263 GCA_964630605.1 uncultured Mageeibacillus sp.
ATTTAAATAAAAACTTTTAGTTTAGCTTATAAGCCGTAGCAAAAACTCATACTAGCCTTTAAACCCGGCTTCAGTTTGTCGTAAAATAGTGTAGCCCTGGCCAACAGGGATAACTGATTATGATATTTTTTATTCTGAGTGGTTAAGTAGTTTAGTGATTAATAAGTCTGCTGATAAAACAAGAAGAATGCTCGAAGATCCGGTGCTTCCCCTGCTCCTGCGCATGTCAGGGCCGGCAGTGTTCTCGATGCTGACAGTTTCTCTTTATAATATTGTGGACAGCCTTTTCGTCAGCGCTGTGTCTGAGCTGGCCATGCGTGCTATTAGTATCGTGGCTCCCGTACATATGCTTATGATTGCTTTTGGTGTGGGAACTTCTGTCGGCGTTAACTCTTATGTGGCCAGAAGTCTCGGGTCTGATGACAATGAATCTGCAAATGCGGCGGCAACTCACGGCCTGGTCTTGTCGTTTGTCAATTGGGGTCTGTTTGTACTGGTAGGTATTTTTGCCTCCCTGCCCATTGTTAATATGTTTACCGACCATGCGCAGGTTATCGGTGACGGTGTCGCTTATCTGCGGATCATCAGCATCGCTTCGTTAGGTTTATTCTGGCAGCTTCACTGTGAGAAAATATTTCAGGCGACGGGAAATATGACCCGGGCCATGTATATTCAATTATCGGGTGCCCTGATTAACATTGCACTTGATCCAATCTTTATTTTTGGTTGGTTTGGCCTGCCGGCTCTGGGTGCGCGAGGTGCTGCCATAGCTACTGTGTTGTCGCAGACGATCGCAGGAAGTGTTGCCGTCTTTTTACTACTCAAACGGGAACGCGTATTAGATATAAAGATTCGGGGATTCCGCTTTCGAAAAACGATTTTAATAGAAATCTACCGGGTAGGTTTCCCAGCACTGGTCTTACATTCTGTGACGGCTTTTGTTGGCATGGCTTTTAATATGATTATCCGACCTTTCTCAGAAATGGCAATTACAGTTATGGGTATCTACTTTAGGTTGGAATCCTTTGTTTTCATGTCTATATTCGGCATCGGACAAGGTGCGCTTCCGCTTATGGCCTATAATTACGGAGCAAAGCGTTATGACCGTGTAAAGCTTGTCCTTAAAAATGCTTTGATAGTTACGACTGTAATTATGGCTATTTCAACAGCTTTATTTCAGCTGTTTCCCCATTTGCTTTTAGGTGCTTTTAATGCAACAGAAGAAATGCTGCAAATGGGTATTCCGGCTCTACGGCGCATTTCTCTTTGCTTTATTTTTGCCGGCATTACCATTGTCTTGTCTAATGCTTTCCAAGCGCTCGGAAAAGGATTTTTCAGTCTCTTTACTTCTTTGTTTAGACAATTGGCATTGCTGCTTCCGCTGGCCAGATTCTTTGCCCAATGGCATCTGGATTATATCTGGTTCTCGTTTGTGATTTCTGATATTGGCGCGATGGCTCTGGCTATCATTCTTTATTTCAGATTGTCACGCAAAATAATACCGGGAGCCACCGCTGATCTTATTGTGTCAAATCGATGATGCGAAAATATTTTATATAGATAATTTATTTGTGAAAAAGTCAGTCAGGTAACATATATTCCCGGTGGTTTGACGCTCTGCCGGATAAGCCTTAGAATGCTCATATTATGCAAAAATACAAATAAACCATTGTTATCTGTATTGAATTCAGAAAGGAATTACAAGTGAAAAAACTTCAAGTAGAGGCATTTGTTATGAATAACTGAGGGAACATGATGCCTGAAGTGGTAAAGGCTTTACCACCCGAAGTTTTGCAATATATAGATCTTATCGTTTGGAATATCACTCGCCCTGAAGGATTCGAACGCAAAAATGAATTAAAGGCAGGGTGCCCTTCATTATTTATAGACGGGCAAGTTGTCTACAACAACACGATTCCGCTGGGGGAAGATCTTTTAAACAGAGTTCATGAATTTTTGAAAAATTCTTCTAAAAAAAGCTAATTCAATTTTTTGCACTTTTTTAGAGTAAATGTTATTAATCACGGAGAAAAATACCGCTGTATTCGCTTGCGCGATTATAGCGGTATCACTTTTCTCACTGCTGCCGAAAAACCGTCGTTTTCTATTGAGTCACTGAAACAAAAACTCCTTGTTTGGCTTCAACGAAAATGAGTGAGGCCTTCTCATCAACCTTCCTGATTATGTCCAAAACATCCTTATAATTTAAATATTTTTCATAAATGACTTTATCGGCCTTTACATTGTGAATTAAAGCACCATTGGAGCTGGCTACATAGGTGATCCTTTTGTTTTCAGTAAAGTATTTTGGAATTGAATCGTAATAACGGCCGGTTATCCAAACTACTTCTATGCCCCTATCGAGCAATCGCTCTACAGTTTCCTGATCCCTTTCTGAAACCACGTCACCTTTTTTTAAAATAGTTTCATCCAGATCACTAATCAATAATTTTATTTTACTCATTAATTTCATTCCTCCGCATGGTTTATGAAGATATTTTTAATAATGTTTATAAAAAAGCATACAAAATAAGCCGTCAGTTTAATACTGTCTTGTCCAAATATCAATAAAATTGGGGACAGAAACCGCATAATTTGGTGCCAGGCACGATTCTATTCATCTTGTACAAGTGTCAGTAAAGTCGGAGGAGACAGGGTATGTTTAATAAAAAACAAATAGCGATGATAGGTCTTTCCAAAGACCTGTTGGCTTATCAGACCGGAGACAGAATAGATACTATATCCTCTTATACGGAAAGCTACGATACCTCAAGGGGAGTTGTGCAGGAAGCTTTCAATACTTTAGAAGATGAGAAGGCCATAAAACGGTCTAAACGAGGTACTCTGGGCACTTATTTAACTGAGATTGATTACATCAAATTGTGGAAATACACTCTGGAAACGATCTCCGGCGTCTCTCCCTTGCCTTACACAAAAAAACATGAAGGTATTGCTACTGCTATTTACAAGGAGATGGAAAAAAATGAAATTCCTTTTCATTTTGCCTATATGCAGGGGGCAGAAAATAGAATCCAGGGTGTGCTCACAGGTAAGTATAACTTCGCGATTTTAAGTAAATCGGCAGCAGTGGAATTAGTAAAAGACTACGATGTAAGCATAGCTATGGAATTTGCTGATTACAGTTATTTAAGCGGTTATGTGTATTTGTATACAGACGAAAACGTATTTGACAGGAAAAAACTCAGAGTCGGCAGGGATCTGTCTTCTCCGGACCATACTAAATAGATGGAGATATTGGCCCGGGAAAAAGAGATCGAGGTCGAGTATATAGATATTCAGTATACAAGGATGGTTCCTGCCATTATTGAAGGAAAAATAGACCTGACAATTTACAACAAGGACACTGTAGATAAGCCGGGTATATTCACAGGAGTTTCGTTTCGAGAAGTAGAGGCGAATCCGGGAATAGGAGATGAATGCCGCGCAGTGTTGGTGGTCAGCAATGAGTTTCCCGGCATTTCACATCTTTTAAAGCAAATAATAGATGAGAAAGAGGTTGCTTTGGTTCAACAGGAAGTAATAGAAGGTAAAAGAGTTCCTGTTTATTAAAAAATTCAGTGTTAACTGCTGTGGACAGCACCAAATGATCAGATTCGGTTTTGCTACTTGACTCAAGTCAGCGTCTGACGTAGCTTATGTAGATAAAAGCAGAGTGTTGAGGTGTTGCCGTGCAAGAAGATCTCAGAAATTTTATCAGTCCGGAAAAGCTAAATGAAAAAGATTTGTTATATATTCTGGGTGAGATGCCCGAGATTCGTTTTGTTTCTGTGGCCGGAGTCGATCTTATGGGCCATGAGACCGACGCAAAGATACCGGTAGAAATATTTATCGAGAATATAAAACAGTTTCTTCACGGTAATGCCGTGAGTACAGACGGCTCATCTGTTATCCTGCCGGATATTGCCACTATCAATAACGGCAAAATCGACATGAAAGCAGATATCTCTGTTAAATGGTGGATTGATCGCAATAAAGATAACATCGATTCTGTGACCGGTCTTCCGGTGTGCACTCTCAAAATTCCCTGTTTTTTAATTCATGATGGTCAGGCAGTGGACTCCCGTTCTATTCTGAAACGTGCCGTTTCCCATTTTCAAGCAGAAATCATGTCTTTAATCCAGAAATATCCGGAGGCCGTTGCCGGTATGAATATTATTCCGGAAGAAATAGCCGGTGTAGAAATTACTGCTGCCACTGAGCTGGAATTTTGGGCCAGGGCCCAGGAAGATAATCTGGAACTGGAGGAACTTTCTGCTTCCCAGGAGCTCAAAGAGCAATACTGGGCCAGAACGCAAGGCGATATTCGTACCGGTCTTGAACAAACTCTGACCACTATGTCGGAATACGGTTTATCTCCGGAAATGGGACACAAGGAAGTAGGCGGTGTCAAATCCCGTGTAAGCAGAAATGGTGCCCGGCAAAGTATTATGGAGCAACTGGAGGTTGATTGGCGGTTTGACCATGCCATGCAGGCTGCGGACAACGAACTGATGGTAAAACTGATCATCAGAGAAACTTTCCGCCGGCTGGATATAGATGTGACTTTTCTTGCTAAGCCTATGGAAGGCCTGTCGGGGTCCGGCGAGCATCATCATATGGGAGTTGTCCTGCGTCTGAAAAATGGTGACAAGGTTAACCTTTTCACCGGTAACGAAAAACACTTTTTGTCGCGCTGGGGTTATGCAGCTCTCATGGGCCTATTGCATAACTACGAGATAGCAGCTCCTTTTATTGTACAAAGCAACGATGCTTTTCGCCGTCTGAAAAAAGGTTATGAGGCACCTATTTGCATAGTGGCTTCTTTGGGCAGAACCCTGGAGATCCCTTCCCGCAACCGCACAGTTCTGGTCGGATTAATCCGGGATGCCACTGATCCTTTTGCTACCCGTTTTGAATTGCGGTCACCCAATCCTCACACTAATACCTATCTGGCCATGGCAACCATGCTGCAATCTATGCTGCACGGTATCCGCTGGGCATTAAACAGTGATAAAAATGAAGATCAGCTGCTGAAGGAACTCTGCAAACAGCCGGGAGAGCAGGCAGATTATCTGGAGCAAACGCGAATGTACCGCTGCGAAGATGATGTTTTCACGGCTTTTACCGATAAGCAGCGTGACGTTTGCTTTGGCAGGGTGCCTGCAACCGTTTGGGAGAATGTACAGAGTTTTGATCTTTATCCTGAAAAAATTCCTGTTCTCACCGCCGGTGGCGTTTTCACCCCTGAACTTATCCATTCTTTTCGGGTGGCGGTTACAGAAAAATGGCGTGTAGAACTGGAACACCGTATTATTCCTAATTTTATCAAGGAAATCCGCAGTATGTGCTGCCTGCATCAGGGTGGTGGCAATCCGGGGGACGATAAACGCTGGCAAAAAGTGCAGGCGCTGCGTTACCAGTTGATGCTGGAGCTTGATGGTCGTCCGGGTATTTTTGACCGGATTCATCAGGCTTTTGATAAAAATGATTTGCAGACTGCTTCCGATACGCAGAAAATCATGTACAATGCAATGAAAGATTTGAGACAGTGTTACCATGAATATCGCAATCATATCCTGGATTAACAAGAGCTGCGTCTTTACGGCATCGGAGCCGGTCCAAACGATCCTGAGCCAGCAGACTGATGGTCTTTCAGCTATCAATTGAAGTCAAGTGGCAACTGTGTATATACTGGATATACTTTGAACAAGGTGGAAAATTATGTATACACGTTTAATGAAAAAAATAAAAAAACCAATTTTGGTTTTCGAAGTAATTATTGCAATCATTCTTGCAGTGACAGTTTTGCTGAGCATTCCCAGTTTATTTGAATATATACGCCTTATTGTTACCGGATCAAAAGAAGTGTCCTATGCGATATTTAGTGAATTTCTGAAGCATGTCCTGATGCTTATTGTTGGCTTAGAAATGATTGTGATGATATTAACCCGATCTCACAATTCTATACTGACTCTGGTTCTCTTTGTAATTGCGCGTAAAATGTTGGTTTATGCTGATTCTATGGTGGATATATTTGTGGGCACACTAGCCATAGCCGTTATTTTTCTTGTGCTAAGGTATCTGGCCGGAAATGAGAAATTTCTTGCCACTTATGACAACACCTTTTCCGCAGCGATCCCTGTCGAAAAAGTGCGTCGTGAATTTGGTTTTAAACTGCCTGAAGATAATACAAATACTCTTGGCGGTTTTATTTACCAGTTGTCAAAAGAGAATAATCTACAGGTTAAAGAAGGCCTGACTCTGGAGTATGGAGATTATGAGTTTACAATTGTAAATTGTAATGATGGAGTTATTGAACGCATTCTAATTGAAGAAAAACAAAGTAATAAACCTACCTCATGTGACTAACTTTGACCGCTGATTGAATTTTTATATTAGCATCAGGTGGGTTTGCAGATGAGGAGACTTTATGCGGATTTTACACACTTCTGACTTGCACCTGGGTATTCAGGTGCATGGTTTTTCCCTGCATGAGGATCAAGTATTTATTTTGCAGCAAATCTGCGATATTGCCCAGAAAAAAGAAGTGGATGCTGTCCTGATTTCAGGGGATATTTATGACAAGTCCACTCCTTCAGCCCAGGCGGTCCAACTGTTTGATGATTTCTTGACTGATCTGGTGAACAAGGGATTAACTGTTTTTGTCAGTGCGGGAAATCATGACTCCAGCGAGCGTTTATCTTATGCAGGTCGTTTGCTTTCAGCTCAGGGGCTCTATATTTCGCCTGTTTACAGCGGGGAAGAGAAAGCCATTGTTCTCGAAGATGAGTATGGCCCGGTCAATTTTTACCTACTGCCTTTTATTAAGCCTACCCATGTACGCCAGGTTTTTCCGGAAAAAGAAATTAATTCCTATAGCGATGCGGTAGCCCAGGCCATTGATGTAATGGCCATCAATGAGTCTGAACGCAATGTTCTGCTGGGCCATCAATTTGTGGCCGGCTCTATTCGCTCAGACTCGGAAAGAGTTTCTATCGGTGGTTCCGATAATGTTGAGGCAGCATTGATGCATGCTTTCGACTATGTTGCCCTGGGACATATTCACAGGCCACAAAAAACTTCCTACAATCACATTCTTTACGCCGGAAGCCCGCTCAAATATTCAGTTTCTGAAGCCGGGCATCAGAAGTCGGTGTCGCTGGTTGATTTGCACGTAAAAGGTGAGCTGAAAATAGAGCGCTATCCCTTAGAGCCACTGCGCGATTTGCGTGTGATCAAGGGAAGCTACGATGAAATCGTCTATAAACCAAACTATGAAAACACCAATCGTGAGGATTTTGTAAAAATCACCTTGACTGATGAAGAGGAAGTACCGGAGGCCCTGGGCAAGCTTCGTGTTATCTATCCTAATATCCTGCAGCTTACTTATGATAATCTTCGCAGCCGCATAAACCAGAGCCTGCCGCTTTTAAGTGAAATGGATCAGGAATCACCGGCAGAACTTTTTGCTGATTTTTATGAAAATCAAAACAATCAGCCTTTGTCAGTGCAGCAGGAAGAATACATTGATAAATTAATTGATAAGTTTTGGGGGGCAAAAACGTGAGACCAATAGAGTTAAAGATCTCTGCCTTTGGCCCTTATGCAGACGAAACCGTTATTGATTTTGCCCCTCTGGGAGAGGCCGGAATCTATCTCATCACAGGGGATACCGGCTCCGGCAAGACGGCAATCTTTGACGCCATTTCTTTTGCGCTGTTCGGAGAAGCTTCCGGGGATGCGCGTAGCCCCGCCATGCTTCGCTCACATTATGCCCAAACGGAAACTGAAACCTGGGTTAGATTAATTTTTGCTTATGGCGACCAGGAATATTCAATCCAACGCAATCCTGTTTATCAAAAACCCAACCGGAAAACGCCGATACCGGCCAATGCGGAGCTTTATTTGCCCAATGGAAAGATCGTAACCCAGATACGCGAGGTAAATAAGGCTGTAGAAGATCTGCTGGGAGTTGATCGCAGGCAGTTTTCCCAGATTGCTATGATAGCTCAGAATGACTTTCAGCAAGTTCTTTTTGCAGACACCAGGGAAAGACAGGAAATATTTCGCAAACTCTTTAAGACGGACCACTTTAAGGACCTGCAACAAGCAATCAAGGAAGATTACAGCACTGCCAACCAAAAAACCCAAAAATTGCGGGATGATTTGGCCCGGTATATAGATAATTTAACCGCTCCTCCAGCCAGCAGTTACCAGAAGAAGCTGGCTGAAGCACAGGTCGGCCGTCTGGCCCTGGCTGATATTTTGGAATTGTCCGACAATCTGGCAGCAGCAGATGAGTCAATTTACAAGGAAAAAAATCAAGCAAAGAAAAACCTGCAAAAAGAGCGAGATACCACTGCATCACAAAAGGAAAAATCCCAGGCGCAAGAACAGATTCAAAAGGAAATTGAAAAATTTAAAAAATCTTTAGAAAATGAAAAGATTACTTTCTCCGCTGCGGAAAAAGTAAAAAACGAATTAACCGACAAGGAAAAAGAGCGGGAAATTTGGGAAAAGGCCCTGCACCGTCTGGTTTTGGATCTGGTCAAGTATGAGGATTTAGATAAATTCGATCAGGATGCGGAAAAAATCAAAGAAGACTTGGGTCGATTGAGGAAACAAGAAAAAAGAGAAAAAGCCCAGGTTGCAAACCTGAGATCAGAAATTGAAGGCTTGGAAAAAGAAGAAGCGGCTTTAGCTGAAAGCTTTATTAAACTATCTGAAGTGGAGAAAAAACTTTCTGCCGGTAAGCGTCACATGGCGACCCTGGAGAAGCTGCAAGGGGAGCTGGACAACTTAAAGAAACTTAAAAAGGTAATCAGCCGGAAACAGGAGACTTATCAGGCTCTGAAGAAACAAGCTGATGCGAGCCAAGATGAGTATCTTAACCTGCAAACAATTTTGCTTGATGAACAAGCAGGTATTCTGGCCCAAACACTGGAGGAGGGGCAGGCCTGCCCGGTCTGTGGCTCTTTAAAGCATCCCCACCCGGCCACACTTAGAGAAGCGGACATTTCTCAGGAAAAAGTAGATTCTGCTAAAAAGGCAGCCGATAAAGACGGGCGAGCTGCATCTGCCGCTTCCGAAAATCTGTCCAGCGAGCTTGGAAAAAGTCAAGCACAGGAAAACCAGTTGCTGGAAAGGGCAGAGGAAGCCTTGCACACAATTGATTTACAGGGCCTGGAGGAGACTTTGCCCGGAACTCTAAAAGAGCAAGAGCAAGAGGTGAAAGAACTCACAGAGGCGGAGAAGAATTTGCAAAATCAGCTGGCACGTGTCAAAGAAGTCAAAAAATTCTTACCGCAGAAGCGGCAAGAGCAAGACAAACTCAAGCAGCACTTGCAGGAGATTAGCAGAGAAATTTCGGTTAAAGAGACTCAGCGCACCAATGTGCTGGAGCAATATGAAAACTTAGCCAAATCTTTAGACTTTAGCAGCCAGAAAGAAGCTTTAGCGGAGCAGGAAAAATTAGATAAGCAAATTACAGAGCAAAAGGAAGCCCTGGCCCAAGCGCAAAAGGATTATCAGGCAAAAAGAGATAAGGTCCAACAAGTTGAGCGCGATTTAAAACACCAACAAGAACTTTTTAAACCGAAGCTTTTGGCCCTGCTGAAAGAGCTGACAGAAAAGCTGGCCGGTCAAAACCAAACCCTGGCCGATTTGGATTTGGAATTACAAACTATCTATTCCCGTTTAGAAAGCAATCGGCGAACGAAAAAACAGATTCAATCAAAACAGGCGGAAATAGAAGCCAGTGAAGAAAATTTGCGTTGGTTAAAGCCCTTGTCAGACACGGCGAACGGCACTTTGGCAGGCAAAGAAAAGATTATGCTGGAAACTTATATACAGATGGCTTACTTTGACCGCATTATCAACAGGGCCAACAGACGTCTGATGGTGATGACCAACGGCCATTATGAGCTGGTACGCCGCGATGAGGCAGATAATATTCAAAGAAAGTCCGGCCTGGAGTTAAATGTAATCGACCATTACAATGGAAGTCAGAGATCTGTCAAAACCTTGTCCGGCGGGGAAACCTTCCAGGCATCCTTAGCTCTGGCCCTGGGTTTGTCAGATGAAATACAGGCTTCTGCCGGCGGCGTCCAATTAGATGTACTTTTTGTTGATGAAGGCTTTGGTTCACTGGACCAACACGCCTTAGACCAGGCCCTGCAAGCCCTGGATCAGCTGGCTCAGGGCAATCGCCTGGTCGGGATTATTTCTCATGTGACAGAGCTTAAAGAGAGAATTGACCGTCAAATTATCGTAGAGAAGACACCGGCAACAGGCAGCAGCGTTAGGCTCAAGCTGGAGGTTTAGACGATGGCTTTGAGGGTGATTTGGATATAAATTGAAAATTTGAGGCATTTAAAAACATGAGATTTAGAAAAACATCGTCTCTTTTTATTTCTTTGATCATGATAACCATGTTGTGCTGCATTTTATTACTGGCGGCCTGTTCTACAACACCTGTGAAAGAAGAAACCAAGACGACAAGTACAGAGTTTCCAGATGACGAGCAAGCGATTACATCAGTTGCTACTCCAGGCACGACTTCAACCGCAACATCAACAACGAGTACGCCCACATCTCTTGCAACGACTACAACCCTGTCCACTACAGAAACAACCCCGATACCCATTCCGCAGGTGGATCGCTCGGCGGCTTATATCTATGAGGCAAATCCTGAACTGACAGCTGTTAATTATGCTTCACCGGCCCTGCTGGCTCCAAGCGAGGATATGGGTCAGGAATATATTGACAGGATAACTTTTATCTGCGATTCACCAACCTATTGGCTGTGGCCGCTTGAACTTCTGAGCGATGGGAAAGATTCCAAGCAAATCTGGACCGGACCAGAAGGAACCATGACTTTAGCCTATCAGAGCACTTATCATATACTTGATCCCTATGATAACCAGCAGCGCCCGATTCGTGATGTGGTGGCTTTGCACCAACCGGATATTCTGATCATTGCTTTAGGCATCAACGGCATTTCTTTTATGGATCAAGAGTACTTTAGCGAAGAATATAAGGACCTGGTTACTGATATTCAGGAAATAAGTCCCGGTACCATCCTTATCTTGCAATCTATCTACCCCATTACCCACCAATATAAGCATTACGGCAGTATTACCAATGCCATGATTACGGAGGGCAACAGCTGGATTATGAAAATAGCGGAAGAAACCGGTTGCTCGTATTTAGACACTATTTCTGTTCTGCTGAATGATGAAGGTAACGCTAAGGATGAGCTGATGCGCCAGGACGGTCTACACCCGAATGTCGAAGGCTTAACTCTAATATTGGATTATATCCGGACACACGCGTATGTTGAAAATGAGGGTTAAAAAGGCAACTGTAATATAAATAAATATCCCGGTTGATTTTGGAATATGTCCCTGCACCGAATTCGGGAGCAATTCTATCTGGGAGTGCAGATATACCAGTTGGCCCTTTTACCAACTTGAAGTATTTCGACTTTAGAAAAACAGTCGCGCAGACCGGTGTGACATTCCCGCATCTCAATTTCCGCATTTGCAATGAATTGCGGATAATTAGGTCCCTCCATTTTTTCTACAAAACTGGTTATGAGCGAACGTTTGTCATTGTAATCATGAATAATCACCTTGTACTTACTTAATCGGGCCATTTCAGCATACATTTTCAAACGATCTTCCTGGCTCATGCCATGGGCAACATAAGAAGAGAATGACAGGTCAAAGCGTTTGTCAGTAAATGGCAGGCCGGCGAGTACATCCGCCTGCATAAAACAAATCGATAGGTCGCCGGTTTTTCTTTTAGCGATTTCAAGCATTTTAGCTGCCACTTCAACGCCTGTGACTTCAAGTCCTCTTTCCGCCAGCACAGAGCAGAGAGCGCCGGTTCCGGAACCAACGTCAAGAACAGTTTGATAATCTGACAGGTCGATTTTATCCTCCGCCAGAGCTATAATTTCTTTGAATTTTCGACGCTGCGAGTTGAAGAAGAGCCCATAGATTGGCGCAATCAAATTGAATATAAAATTACTGCGTGCATCAGACAAGAGGAACCTCTTTTCTTTATTTGAATAAATCTTATTGTCGTATCTTTCAGTCGCCAGCTTGATGTCTTACAGCGATTGTATTTTTAGTATTGCAGAATACGCGAGTCACAATAGGCGCAAACGGCACAGGGAATAATTATCCCACAGAGACAAGATCGATGCTGCGATCCTCTAAAAAAAGGGTAACTAATGCTGGCTATTTGATAAAATAATAGTAGTGTAATGGACGAAAAATCATTTTACTATGTCTCTAGGATTCAGAGTGAATTTCATTAGAAAGGGGATCAGTACTGGCTTGAGCAGCTTGGTCTTTACGAATTTTTTTGAACTCATACATATGCTCATCGGCCTCTTTAAGCATTTTATTGAAATCAGACTTTTCTTTGCCTCGGAAAATGCTATAACCATAGGAAATTGTAGGCAGCAACTTACCTTGCTCGCGCATTTCGGTAAGGCTATCTGTCATGGTTTTTAGCTGTACTTCAATTTTTTCCTGATCTGTTTCACTGCCTATAATAGAAAATTCATCCCCGCCGAAACGGTAGCAAGTGAATTTTTTGTTAAACGATTTTCTAATAATGGCGGCCACCGTTTCAATAACTCTATCTCCGTAATCGTGCCCGTATTTATCATTAAAACTTTTGAAATGGTCAATATCAAGTACGATCACGGAAAAGCCCTTAGACTTCATCATCTGCTTTGCTACCTGATCAAAGCTTGCTCTGTTATAGAGTCCGGTCAGAGAATCAATACTGCTGTCAAACTCTGAAATCAAAATAAAATAAAGAAACAAAGCTAATGTTACGCAATGCCATGAGACATAAAGCAAAGGATTGACAAGCTGAATACTTGTGCCAACCATAATGAAAACAGATAAACCAAGCATCTTCCACATAATCGGGTAATTATATTTTCGGCCCCAATCCAAAGTCCTAACAACTAATAATAAAAGATTTATTAAGTAAACTATGATAAAAATAAAAAAATAGTTACCTCTGACGTAGTTGTTCTGAGCATCAACATAGAAGATAAATCCAAACAACGGCGATAAAACTGCGGCAAAAACATTGATTAAAGTCGGAATCAGCAAGAGTTTATACTTTTTAAAAATACCTTTGCCGAAAATTGAGATTATTGCAATAGGAATCACAGGGGTAAGCGCAAAGCCGAGAACATTAAAAAGAATATTTACGCTGCGCAGGTTTATGTTTCCGCTGTCGCTGAGCACAGTTATTACTTCAGACAAAATTACAATTACAGTAAGGATTATACTGATTGAAAATGGCATTTTACGTTGCTTATCCAAAGAAGAGCTGCCAAACAACAAGCCAAGCAAGAAAAGAAGTGCAGCCAGATCCAGGATATATATAATGTACATTACTGTTATGATCCTCCACGGCATGAATCTAGTTGATCGATAGGAACAGTATAGCCTTATATCAGTAAGTTCGAAAAAGCAAGATTGAATTTCTCGCATTTTTCTGAGTTCGCGGCGCTAAAAACTGCCTTTATTGATATCTCGCCCTGTGGACTGATATTGGCTGAGATAATTTGCAAGTCAATTCCCGGCATCTATTTTTGACCGATTGTGATTGACCTGTAGAATGAAACGGATGCAAAAGATCTGATTTTGTAGTGTCAAACACCTTTGACAGTGATAAATAGGCCAATGTCAAAAACTTTCGATAGCACGAAAATTTTCTTTGATTAAGATTAATGAGAAAGGAGATATTGAAAAATGGAACTGGGAAATCGAATTAAAAAATATCGCAATAAACTACAAATCTCTCAGGAAAAATTAGCTGATAAAATTTATGTATCAAGGCAATCTATATCAAATTGGGAAAATGATAAGAATTATCCCGACATAAATAGTCTGATACGCTTGAGTGAAATTTTCAATATCTCCCTTGATATCTTATTGAAAGGGGATTTGGAAAAGATGAAAAAAGAAATAAGCAAAAAAAATCAAAGAGATCTTAATAAATTAAGCAATATTTTATTAGTTTTATTGGGGCTATTAATATTAACACCGGCACCCTTGCTGTACTTTGTGGATAAAGTGGGGATAGTTATTTGGGTTGTACTAGCTGCAGTCACGATGTATGTGGCGCTCATAATTGAGAAAAAGAAAAAAGAATTAGATATACATACCTATAGAGAAATTATTGCTTTTATTGAAGGCGAAAATCTGGAAGAAATTTCCAAAGCAAG
>CAZVVR010000022.1:0-14059 GCA_964630605.1 uncultured Mageeibacillus sp.
AAATAGCTGGACAAACAATAAACCACGCCTATTTTCGCCAGTTCCGACGACTGAAACTGAATCGGACCGATTATTACCCAGCGCTGTGCACCCTGGCTGGTAATACCCCGTACCGCTGTATAAATTAAAACCAGACTTATCAGATAATAAACAAGTTCTCGCAAACCGGGCCGTAATAGCTGCCGGAAAGGAATTAACAAGGCCATGGCAATTGCTGTCAGCGAACCGGCCAGGCTCAGGCGTAACTGCCGTGCTGCCGAGGCCGTAGCATCGGCAATTACCTCTGTTTGCATGACTTCAGGTAATTTTTCCAGAAGAGCTTCGTCTTCAACCACATTCACGTTTCTGCTGGAAGCAACAAAACTTTCTCCGAAGCTGGCACTGAACATCATGATGAAACCAAAGGCCATCAGGCTGATCCAGATAAAGAAAAACGGAAGTGACATCCGCTTATGACGGGCAAGATCATCCGGCCGCAACTGCAAATCGTCAGCGGTAATTTCCTCAGCCGAATAACCGGGAAATTTTAAGACTTGTTCCTGCCTGTCTTCTATCACCCGATAACCTCCGTTAAAAAGCGCCGCTAACAACAACGAGACTCAGCATGCCTGCAATAATCCCTGCTATGTAAAAAGTATTTACCACCCTTTGTTCAGTCCAGCCCCGCAACTCAAAATGATGATGAATCGGAGCCATTCGGAATATTCTTTTACCGCCAGTACGTCGAAAATAAATAGTTTGCATCACGACTGACAAACCTTCAAAGAAAAACACAAATCCGGTAATAATTGCCAGATAAGGCATACCCATGGCTACTGTCATTAGCGTAAAACCGATGCCCAGAGCCTGAGAGCCGGTATCGCCCATAAAGATACGGGCCGGATAACGATTGAAAAATAAAAATCCCAGGCAACCCGCAACAAATAATATCGGCAGAAATTGTGACTGGTAGCTTATTAATTTTCCGAGCGTCAAAACCCGGGCGATCATTGTCAGAAAAACACCGGCAATGGCCATCAGGCCGGATAGAAGTCCATCCAGACCGTCAGTAATATTAATCGAATTGCTCATATAAAAAAGAAAAGGAATCAAAATCACGAAATAGATAAACTGGCCGGTGGCTGTCAGAATTACTTTTTCCATGGTGAAAGGGATAAACAGAAAAACACCGCCCGGCTGCATATACACAAACCAGGCAGACGCTAAAGCAGAAAGCAAACCAAGCGTTATCGTTTTTTGCCTGACGCTTAAACCTTTTTTAGAAATTCTGACTTTTATGTAATCGTCAACAAATCCCACAATTGAGAAAAGCAGCATAAAAACCAAAATCATGGCAAAAGTCGACAGACCGCGATAGGTTAAATAGGCTATGATTCCGATAACAAAAAGAGGAATGAGAAAAAACAAAGCACCAAATGTTGGTGTGCCGCTTTTTGAGTAATGCGATTTGGGTCCGTCATCTCTTACACGCTGACCCACATTCAGCTTTTTCAACAGAGGCAAGCCGACAGCTCCGATGATTACAGTAGCCAGAAACATAACCAAAGACCAGATCAGCATAGCTTGACCGTTTAAGACTTTGCCGGCCAGACACGTAATCATTTTTCAACCCTCATTTCTTTTCTCGCAAATTTATCTTTAAGGGCTTCTGATACCCGCTCCAGATGGTAATAGCGAGATGCCTTGAGCAGGACATAATCCCCGGCTTCTACCTCCTGAAGTATACGCGGCAGCGCGTCGTCAACAGTAGCATACCAGCCGGCAAAGACATTACGGCCTTGCGTTGATTGCATAAGTTTATCTTTTGTATATTTAGTTTCCTGTCCGATTAAAATAATCCGGTCAAAATTATTAGCCAAAGCTTGTCTGGCTGCAGTTTCATGAACACCTTTTGTGTAGCGCCCCAATTCCCGCATGCCGCCTAAAACTAATAGTCGGCGACGATTTTCAGCCATGATATCAACGGCTTCCAGAGCTGCTAGATAAGATTCCGGTGACGCATTATAGGCATCATCCATAACGGTAACAGAGCCAAAATCCATTGCTTTTTGCCGGCTGCCAATATTCGTAAATTCTGACGCAGAAGCAGACGCTTTATTCATGTCCAAGCCTAATGCATAAGCAACAGCCAAACCGAATAAAGCTGTATTGATATAGTGTTCACCAACAACGGGCAGACTGATTGACCACTTCTCATCCGGAGCCAAATTGCTGCGGGCTATAAAGGATGTTCCGTGTTTGTCAATAACTAAATTTTCCCACCAAAAAACAGGACTGCCTTCACGCTCAAGGCGTGAGACGTTTTCCTTACCGGCAACAAACCAGACCGGGACTGATGTTGGTTCGCTGATATACCATTCTTCTAAAAACGGATCATCACCGTTTAATATTAGCAAACCATTGTCTTTCATCGATTTGGCTATAGAGGTTTTTTCCCTCAAAATATCACGCATCGTCCCCAAATATTCGGCATGAGAGAATCCTATATGAGTAATAATGCTAATATCAGGGCGTGCAATCCGGGAAAGCTTCGCTATCTCGCCCGGCCTGTCCATAGCAATTTCCGTCACCAATACCTGAGTTTCTGCATCCGTGGATAAGAGCGTGTCGGATAAACCTATTTCATTATTGAGGTTGCCTTCAGACTGCTCCGCTATTAGCTGTGTGTGAACCATCTGATGTATCATATTGCGGCTTGTAGTCTTGCCAACGCTACCTGTTACAGCCACAACTGAACAAGTCAGCATTTTGCGATAACCAGCAGCTAAATCCTGGTAAGCTTGTCTTGTATCTTCTACCAATAAAAGATCCGGCCCGTTTAAACTACCCGACTCCACATCTTTGATCCATTTGTCCACCAAAGCTTCGCTTTTTTCGACAACAAGCAAAGCAGCGCCTTTATCCACTGCTTGCTGTAAAAAGCGATGCCCGTCAAAGTGGTCACCGCGCAAAGCAACAAAAGCCTCACCGGGCTTTAAAGTACGCGTATCTGTAGAGATACTGCTGTAAAATCTGTCAGTATTATCTTTGTGCCGGGGTTCACGTATAATCGTACCACCCGTCCATTGCATCATTTGGTTTGGTAAAAATCTACCCACTGTAATCTCCTTAAATCCCAAAACTTCCTGAGTCGCTTAAGGCAAAGAGTCTGTTTCAGGATTAGGTTCTGGTTCCAATTCGGCTATTTCTGCATCTGCCTGCGCCGGAAGATCCGGTTCTGGCACAACTGGAGGAGAATAAACAACAGGCTCTGCCTCCAGAACGTTTACAGAATCCGAAAAACTCAGCTTAACAACTGTCCCTTTCGGCACCATAGCTCTGGTATTAGTTTCTGTACCATTTGGAGCACCGGCCACATCGACGCCGCCGTCTCTGGCAGCAGATTTTTGCGGTGATTGGTCAACACATACATCCTGTATTTCGCCCACAACTTGAACAACCAAGCCTGATTCAGCTGCCAGCCACACGCATTCGTGAAAATTTTTCGCTCTAAAGTCTGGTACAGTCACCCATTCTACTTCATTTACAGGCTCGGGGTAAAGCCACACAGTTGAACCTTTAGCTAAGATGCTTCCTGCTTCCGGCAAACTGGCCGCTAAGGGCTTGTCAACATAAAACTGATCAACCGGAACACTGGGAGCAAGCCCCAGGTCAGAAAGCTTAGCGGCCGCTTCTCCAACTGTCAAACCTGCTAAACCGGGAAGAGACACTGAATATTTTAAGTCAGCCAATTCAGCGGCATTGTATTCTTGCTTTAAGCCCATATAATTCAAAATACGGGCTGAAATCCGATTACTTGACCGGGTGGCCACAATACTGCTGCTGACAATACCCGGATCTCGGATCACCACCAAAGTCACTATGCGGGGATCATCAATCGGAGCAACACCGGCAAATGAATAGGTGGGTATATCGTTTAATTCATCGTTGGAAGTACCTGTTTTGCCGCCTAACCTGAAACCCTCGCTGCCAAAGGTATTATTCGGACCTAAATATACAACATCTTCCAGTAGTGCCAGAACACGCCTGCTGGTATCACCCGAAAATACCTGTTTTCCTTTTTCAACCGGGATTTCCCGGTAATTTCCTCCGTCAACGGATTCATAAGCTTTTACCAGTCGCGGAGTAATCATGTGGCCGCCATTGGCTATAGTGGCATAAAAATTAACTAATTGCAGCGGTGTAACTGTAGATGATTCGCCAAAAGTTAAATTTGCAAAGTCAAGTGGCATCGGGTCTGCGTGGAAAATACCACTTATCTCACCATATAGATCAATACCGCTGGTGCCGGTAAAGCCAAGCTTATCAATATACTCGTAATATTTTTCTGCACCAATCTCCAGGCCGAGACGTACAAAAACCGGGTTACAGGAACGATAGAAACCTTCCCGTAAAGTCTCATCCCCGTGCCCTTGTCCGGTAACACAATACATGGTTTCACCTTGAATCGTAATGGGGTCATCACTATATACAACGTGCTCACCTGACACCTGTTCCTCTAAACCAATGGCCAATGTAACTGTTTTGAAAGTTGATCCGGGTTCATAAGAAGCATTTACATTGTAATTGGTCCAGAGATGGTCACTGCGGTATTTTGCCCGCTCTTCTTCTTCGAGTTTTTCCCAGTAATCTTCTTCCAGACCCAGTGGCAATCCGGTGGGATCATCAGAACGATACGAAGGAATTTGATCCATACCCAGAATGTCTCCCGTGTACAGATCCATGACAATGCCAGAAATACCGTTAATTGTTCCGGTCGCAGCAGCAACTGAAAGCAGTTCTTCGTGAAGAATTGATTGAATACCGCTGTCGATGGTTGAGTAAAGTGTTTGGCTGGCACTACCTTCCTGTTTGATACTGGAAGAAAAAGGCACCGCACCCCGGGTCATGTAATTGTTACGTTTTTGGTAGACATAAGTTGTTGACCCTGACAGCAAATCTTCGTAGCTTGCTTCCAGACCTGAAACTCCTTCTAGTCCTTCGGCCTCTACCCGAGTCATTCCCAATACAGGCGAGGCAAGATCAACGTTGTTGTAAATGCGTTTTTCTTCTGCGTCAAAGCGAATGCCCTCTACTTTGTTTTCCTTTAACCAATCGCTGAGTCTTTCCGCCTTACTCTCCGGAACATAAGCTGCCAGCTGTACATATGGAGTCGCTTCACGATCGCTTGCCAGAAGAACTGCAGCTGATAAAGACATATCGTCATCAATAGTAATTAAAGAACGAACACGTTCCGCTTTTTCTGTTTCCAGATTGAGAGTTTTTATAATTATATTTGCTATATCTTTTTGCTCAATATCGGGATTGAATGAAATAACAGCTGAAGGAGTCATTCCCACCCGGTAAACATAAGAGGAGGAAACCAGAGGATAGCCTTTACGATCCAAAATAGCACCGCGATGCGGATCTGTTTTGGTCACTAAATATTGCTGACGTGCTGCACGGGCCGTTAATTGATCTGCCTGGTCTATTTGTAGCCGGTAAAGTTGTTGCGCAATTAAAATGGCACTGATTAAGAAAAATACGCTGATAACAATTAAGGACAACTTGCCGACAGCAGCACCCGAAACTTTTTCGAACCTATGTGATGATGTATTTTCGTCTTTACGCCGTGACATAATAAATCTATTAATCTCCAAACAAATACCATAAATAATCCGTCTTTCACAACTTAACTATTCTTCAGGGACGCTGGCTCACAACATAGCCCTCTATGGTTTCTGCATTTTCTTGAAATGAGTAAAATTTTCCCGCAAACCAAGAGCTTTCTGTAGTTGAGTTCAAGTTTTTTGTATTTATTTGGGTTTTGTCTATCTTTTTACCGCTGATATACAGAATCTGATTGCTGCCCGCCAGCTGAAGACCTAAATCATTCTGGGCGGTATCTTTTATAGCTTCAAAATTAAACTGCTCTGACAGCTTATTATGTAAGGCATTATTGGACATTTCTACATTTTCTATACGTTGCTTCATACCTGCATTCAAAAAGCTCATCTCAGTAATGCGGGCATAACGAGTAACGACAACAGAGACCATCAAAGTCATTAGAGCAACAGCTGCAATGACACCAATGCAGAAACGGATTCGTTCACGGGAAAGAGCACGGTATCTTTTCTTGATCTCAGCTTCACGCTGAAGTTCACGACGCCGTTTAATCCGTTTTGCTTCTTCTTCAGCGAAACGGCGCTCAGGGATTTCCTGTGGAGTAGGAAGATAATGAGGAGAGTAACTTTTGTATTGACGGGCAAGATTGCCCTCGAAATCGTATTTACTCATAAGGTTCCTCCAAATTCAAATACGCGCAATTTTGCACTGCGTGCACGCTTATTTTCCGTAATCTCATCTTCGGTAGCTTCAATCACTTTGCGTTGCGGTCTTTTACCCAAAGGTTTTTTCTCACATATACAAAGCGGAAAATCCCGGGGACACTCACAGGGGTCCTCCCATTTAACAAAAGTTTGTTTTACCAAACGATCTTCCAATGAATGAAAACTAATAATTACTACCCGCCCCCCTGCTGACATTAAATTAGGTAATTGTTCCAGGAGCGACTCTATTTCTTCAAATTCTTTATTTACAGCAATACGTATGGCCTGAAAACTTCGTCTTGCCGGATGTTTTTTTCTTCTGGCAAAGGCAGGTACCGCTTGCGTTATTATTTCTGCCAATTGTCCGGTAGTTTGAATTGCTGTATGCCGGCGTTCTGCAACTATGGCTCGGGCAATTCTGCTGGCATGATTTTCTTCACCGTACTCGCGCAGAATACGCACAAGTTCATCCTCCTGAATAGAAGCAAGAAGTTGGGCTGCACTCTCACCTTCTGATTGGTCCATTCTCATATCCAGTGGACCGTCCTGGTGATAAGAGAAACCTCTTTCCGCCTGATCCAACTGATGGGAACTTGTCCCCAGATCGGCAAGCAGGCCATCAATGTGACCTTTTTCTTCATCTAGCAGATTTTGCGAAAGAGAAGAGAATTTAGACGCGCGTATTGAATAGCTCCCTACAGTATTCAAAGACTCTAACCGTCTTCTGGTCTCTTCTCTCGCATTCTCATCGCGGTCCATAGCGATAAGGTGACCCTCAGCGTTAAGCTGAGACAAAATAGCGGCGCTGTGTCCGCCGCCACCACTAGTGACATCTACATATAGGCCGCCGGGCTTAATATCGAGAGCCTCAAGCGTCTCGGCCAGTAAAACCGGACGGTGCCATTGGTTATAATCCGCGGATACCATAAGCGGATAAGTCCAATTCAGACAAGGAATCTGCTGCTTCTTGTTCTTTTTCATAGAACTCTTTAGAGCAAATCTCGACTGAGGTATAAACATCAATAAAGCAAATCTCCTCGCCCTTGGACACAAAAACTCTTTCCCATAAATGATTGGGAATAGAAATACGTCCTTGTCCGTCTAACTCACATTCGACAGCTTCACCAATAATCTGTCGGCGGAAAAGACGAGCTTCTGTTTCACTGGTTTGTAATTCACTGAATTGTTCAAGGATTTTTTCGAACTGAGATTTCGTATATGCATTCAGGTAGCCTTCATCTAAGCTGACAGTCACAATCAAGACCCCGTCAAAACGTTCACGAATCTTGGAGGGGACTATTACACGACCCTTAGAATCAACCACATGCATATACCGAGCCACTTCATACCTCCTCCAATAGCTTTTTTCTATTCTACCACTAAACCCCACTATTGTGTCAAGATACGCCACAAAATGCCATAATTCACCCCAAAATGGCAATAATGTGACATAAAAATAGGATATGGTCTTAAAAATGGATAGAATTTAGATTTTAAACTGCTAATTGGGCAAAGAAAAACCACTCTAAAAGTGGTTTTAAACGAAATTAGTAAATAGTGGCGTTAACTGAGCTTACTCAACTTATAATCCATAGAAATATTTAGCAGTACGCCCAGCAAGATAAAGCTTGAGATCATGGAAGAGCCACCGTAGCTGATAAAGGGCAAAGGAATACCCGTTATCGGCAAAAGCCCAATGGTCATACCTATGTTTTCAATATAATGAAAGGCTATGGATGCAATAAGTGCAACCATAACGTAGGCACCGGACGCTGAATACTTCTCAATCTGTGCTGCACGTTTTAAAGTATAGATAATAAAATATCCTGCTACCAATATTATCAGTGCTGATCCAATCAGGCCCAGCTGTTCGGAAATGGCTGAAAAAATAAAGTCCGACTCTTTAACCGGCACATCAACAAACTGACCGCTGCTATTACCTGCAATACCTCCGGAAGCAACTGCTGCTATAGATTGATTGATTTGGTAAGATGCGGCCTGGTCCTGCCCTCTAAAGAAAAAAGTCAAAACGCGGTTTTTCTGATCGCCGCTGAGGAAAAACTGCCACAGCAAAGGCACAGCCACCAGCGTTACTCCTGCCAAAGATGCCAAAATATAACGCCATTTAATTCCCCAAATAAAGAGAGTAGTCAAAAGCATAAAAAATATGACCATTGACGTGCCCAGATCTACTTCAGTTATAACTAACAGAAAAGGAATAGCATAAAGCAAGCCTATTTGCAGATAACCCTTCAAAGGGGTGATTGTATTTTCTTTGAGTTGGGCAAATATAGGGCCCGTCACCAGGGCCACCCCGATTTTGGCTAACTCTGACGGCTGATAAGAACCTACCAAAGGCACATAAATCCAACTGTCTGCACCCGAAACCGGCCGATAACCGTCAATTTTTACATAGATAAGAAGAACAACACTGATACCGTAAATCAAAGTTCCGATAAGTCTGAGCGTGGGTTTTTCAAACAGGCATATAATAAAGGCCAGCAAAAGCCCAATCAGAACTATCGCCAGCTGTTTGTAAAAATTATTGGGATAATCAAAAATCACAGCACCGTAGCCGGAGGAAAGAACAGTGTTGAGTACGACCAAACCAACTATAACCAACACAGAAACAGGCACCAGCATTCTGTAATCCAAAAGCTGGAAAAATCTGTCTACCCGGGATATTTTGTTGCCGTTGGTATACTTAGGCATATAAATTTAATCAGACGTTTGACTTTCTGTCTTCATTATCAGTTATGTCTTGTTGATCTATCTGTTTTCCGGTTTCATCTGTTGTCTCATCCGCTGACAGCGGAACCAATAGGATTCCGGCAGTTTTATCTTGTCTCAGCTTGATTGTAGCCAGAGCTTTTTTACGCGAATTGTTGCGTATTGCGTTTATCAGAATAATCAGGATACCAAAAACAACCATAATTGCTGAAAGCAACTGAGAAACACGAATACCGTCACCTGTGTAAAGTGAATCTGTGCGTATGCCCTCAACAAAAAAGCGCACTACTCCATAGAGCACAAAGTAACTGGACAATGTAGTCATAGGTTGCTTTGAGCGTCTGCGCACCAAAATAAGAATGACAAAAATCAGGATGTTTGCCAAAAATTCATAAAGAAAGGTAGGATGAACCGGCAAAGAAGGATCCAGGCCCGGTAAAACGCTGCCCGAATCAGGATTTATTCTGTTTAAGTAAGAAGAAGTACCGTTGCTGATCATACCCCAGGGTAAACTTGTATTAGTGCCAAAAGCTTCCTGATTGAAAAAATTGCCCCAACGGCCAATAGCATGCCCCAGCGGCAAATATGGCACCATATAATCCAGGATTTTAGATAAACGGATGCGTTTATACATCGCCATCAACCAAATACCGATAATAGCTCCGATCACACCGCCATAAAATGCCAGACCTCCTGAACGCAGATCTAAAATTTTAAACCAGTCTGATGAAAACTCGGACCACTCAAAGGCGACATAATATAGTCTGGCACCAATGATAGCGAATGGAATCAGGATCAGGAAGAAATCTACAATATCATCTGCTGTAAGACCGTGCTTTTTAGCTTGTTTAATAGCCAAAATCATGGCCAGCAAAAAAGCCAGTGCAATTAACAGACCGTACCAGTAGATCGCTATTTCTCGTCCAAAAAGATTAAACTCAAAAGCAATTCTGTTAATTTCTAGATCATTAATGTTTAATCCCGGAAAACTTACAACAAAGTCCGCAGTGCCGTTCATAAAAAACCCTCCACCCGATCATTTTACCACATGAGCCTGATGCCATTGCCTCACATTTTCAAGGTCCTGCTGCACTGCCCCGGTTAATTCGTCCACTGAATCGAAACGCAGTTCCGGCCTGACAAAAGCGAGAAACTCCACCTCAATCTCTTCGCCATAAAGCGAACCGTCAAAATCATAGAGATAGGTTTCAACTCGCATCGGCGTTTTTTCTTCTATTGTAGGAGATACACCAATATTGCTGATTGCACAGAATCTGCCCGCAGAGCAGCAGGCAACGGTGGCGTAAACGCCATCCCGCAAGCGGGCCCGCTTAGCGGGATAAAGAAAATTAGCTGTTGGGAAACCTTTGCGCGATCCGATCTCACGTCCGCGAACCACTACCCCTCTTAATTTATACGGTTGAGTCAACATAGCGGTAACAGCATCCATTTCTCCCAGAGAAAGGCAATTTCTGATCCTTGAGCTGGAAATTCTTTCATCTTGGTACAGTACATCGCCCACCACTTTGTAAGTTATATCATTACTTGCAGCATAATCTGAAAGAAAAGCAATATCTCCTTCAGCTCCGGCGCCAAAACGGGCATCTTCCCCTACTACAATCGCTTTAACTCTTAATTGCTTCTGTAAAATATTTTTTAAAAATTCATCGGCGCTGATTTTTCTGAATTCCTCAGACATCTCCGCAACAAAAACATCATCAATACCAATCTCTTCCAGAGCCTTGTATTTATCTTCGATATCCAATAAACACATATTCTCCTGTGAACCATAGGGGGAAACGAAAGTAAACACCGCTGATCTTAGAAATTTTTCCCGGCATACATCCAACAGTTCCTGCAAAATTCGGCGATGCCCCAGATGCATGCCATCAAAAACTCCCAGGGCAATTCCCCTTTTCTGATCTGAATTCAACTTTTCCAGAGATTTATATATCTTCATCTTCACCCGTCTCTTTAAAAATATCAGCTTCGTTATCTATAAAAACTCGTCTGACTTTGACCACACCCTGATTGACATTGCCAATCGCAACCAAAACATCCTTAAAGGTAAAAATCATATTTTCCAAAACAACTTCGTCAGACAAAATTTTTATTTCCCGGCCATGAGCCATTCTTATAGCTTCGGAACGCCTTAATGCATGCTCAGGATAATTGACAAAGGCGGCTTTCGTTGGCCGGACAATTCCGGCAGCAGTTATCGCAGGCAAAAAGCTGCCCGAATCATGACCCATCTTTTCAAATTTTTCAAATAAATCTTCTATTTGGACGGTTTGATCCAAAGTAAATGGTCCGCAGGCAATACGCTCAAGTTCAGCGGCATAGGCGTAACAGCCCAACTTTTCTCCAATGGCATCGGCCAAAGAACGGATATAAGTTCCTTTTGAAGTTGAAAAAGAGACATCGAGCCGGGGAAATTTTTCCTCCTCAACCCGATAAATATCCAGCAGTTTGATTGCATGTACAGTAACCGTTCGCCAAGGGCGTTCGACATCCTGGCCTTGCCGGGCATATTTATAGAGAGCTTTCCCTTTTACTTTAACGGCAGAATAAAGAGGTGCCTGCTGTTTTATTTCACCGAGAAAGCTGTTCAGCACCTGTTCAATATATTGAACATTTTCCAGTTTTGAACTATCAAAATCAGACGGCGCTTGTGCTGTTATCTCACCTGCACGATCCATGGTGTCGGTGCGGGCACCCAGTTGGATCTGGCAGCGATAATCTTTATCATATTCTGTCATGTACGGGACTGCAGCTGTAGCCCGACCAAAAACAATGGGCAAAACACCTGTCGCAAAGGGATCCAAAGTGCCACAGTGCCCTACACGTTTCATGCCTAAAAGCCGCCGCACTTGTGAAACTACCGCAGCTGAGCTTTTTCCGCTATTTTTATTGATGAGAATTATTCCCTGCACATTTGTCATTTTAAATTTGAATCACATTGATTAAGCATTTTTTCGGCTTCAGCCAAAACCTTAGACTCAGCCTGCTCCAGATTTATGCCCTCAAGAGTAAATCCTGCTGCACGAACGTGACCGCCGCCACCAAACTTTTTTGAAAAAGCTGCTGCATCCAAACAGCTGTTGGAGCGAACACTGCCTTGGATCTCTTTGCGATCCGATGATTCACGCAACAAAACGGAAACATCAACACCGTCTGCTTCACGCATATCCGAAGAAAGATAATCCAGGTGATCATCTGTGGCTTTGCGTTTATCCATCATCTCACGTGAAACCGAGGCATAGAGTATGCGACCACCGGCAGCTACTTTCATTTTAGAGAGAACATCTCCCCTGATCTGCAATTGAGTTACCGTTGTGCGCTCAAACAATTCATGGGTCAGGTTGGGAAGATCCACAGAAATATTCTCAATCAACCAGGCTGCCTGCCTCAAACTGCGAGGAGTAGTGTTGGCATAGCTGAAGCGACCGGTATCGGTCATCAGCCCGGCCAAAAGCAGAGTAGCAATATCATCATTAAAAATTTTTCGGCCCGAGAGTTGCTCCAGCTCTGAAATCAGCCGGAAAATAAGTTCGCAGGTAGAAGAAGCCTTTGTATAAACCAGCTCATTTTCTTTATTATCCTGCTCACGCACATGATGGTCGATAATCACATATTCCGGCGCAGCAGAAAACAGCTGTTCCCTGTTTTCTAGCCGGTCAGGACTATTGAGATCAACTGCTACCGCTAAATCAAGCTGCTGATCGTCCGTTTCTCCTGTATAAAGAAAGGCTCTTTCTGTCTGGGGAAGAAATTGCAGTGTAGGCACTACCTTTTCATCCACGAAAACCTTTGTTATCGCACCCAGCTGCTCAAAGACAACAGCCAGAGACAAGGCAGCGCCCAAAGCGTCAGCATCTGCTCTGGCATGAGGGAAAATGCCAATACCGGCTTTTTGTTGACTTAAGTCGAAAAATCTGGAAGCTAAACGTTTTATGGTAGCTGCAACTACATCTTTTTCTTGATTCAAGCTAGTCACTAATCCTTAATTTCTCAGTCCGGATCGCCATTATCTTCTTGTTCCGAGGCCGACTCATCTTGAGTTATCACTTGATTTATCAGCTGATCAATACGGAATCCTTCAGCGATGGTACGATCTTCAATAAAATGAATCTGTGGTGTCAAACGCGACCGTAATTTGTGCCCCAGCTCCCGTCGAAAAAAACTGTGGGCTCTGCTTAAGCTCAGGCTTACGTCTTTACGTTTTTCTTCATCTCCCAAAACACTATAGTACACGTTCGCATTTGCCAGATCGCCGCTCATTTGCACTTCAATAAAGGATACCCGTGCGTCCAGCACAGGATCCTTGACTTTTTCGCGTAATGTCGTTGATAAAATGCGGAGCACTTCATCGGCGATTTGCATACTGCGTCTGCTAGACATTTTCTATCTCCTTCATAGTATAGAACTCAAGTTCGTCGCCGACTTTAATATCGTTGAAACGCTCAACGCTGGTTCCAAACTCATATCCCTGAGCCACCTCACGCACGTCATCTTTAAAGCGTTTTAGTGAAGCTAACTCACCGTCATAAATAACGACACCGTCACGGACAACCCGAACTTTATTATTGCGCTGTGCCTTGCCTGATGTCATGTAGGATCCGGCAATTGTTCCTATACCAGTAATCTTAAATATCTCACGCACTTCAGCATGTGCGGTAACAACTTCTTTATATTCAGGTGCAAGCATGCCTTTCATTGCCTGCTCAATTTCTTCAATCATTTCATAAATGACACTGTACAATCTTATTTCCACTTCCGAAGCTACAGCCTGTTCACGGGCTATCGCTGACGGGCGGACGTTAAAACCAACTATTATCGCGTCAGCTGCTTCCGCCAGACGAATGTCTGACTCATTGATCCCACCGGTGGCACTGTGAATAACATGGACCTGAATTTTATCAGTGGAAAGAGCTTCCAGAGACTGTCGGACGGCTTCAACCGATCCTTTTACATCGCCTTTGACGATAATATTGAGATCAACTTTGACGCCTTCATCCATT
>CAZVVR010000023.1:0-811 GCA_964630605.1 uncultured Mageeibacillus sp.
CAGCAGACTGCTGATATAGGTGCCTGCGTTAAGGATTTTGGCTGGGTTTTTAATGTTGAGTTTGGTAACTATAAAGATTGCGATCAGAGAGAAAAGAGCTCCGGCGCCACCTAATAAGAGCGGAAACGACACAGCAGCGATTCTGTTGCCAATTAAAGCCAGCGGCAACGTAACGGCCAATGTTATAGCTGAAATAATAGAGCCGACATAGGATTCAAAAAGGTCGCTGCCCATCCCCGCAACGTCACCGACATTATCGCCTACGTTATCGGCTATAACAGCAGGATTGCGCGGATCATCTTCAGGAATGCCGGCCTCTAATTTGCCAACCAGATCGGCGCCAACGTCAGCTGCTTTGGTATAGATGCCGCCGCCTACGCGACCAAACAAAGCCATAGAAGAGGCTCCCAGACCAAAGCCGGTCAGAGCCTGAAGCAAAACCGCTTCAGAACTGAATTGGTAGATAACACTGATACCGAGTAAGCCTAAACCTACAACACTCAGTCCCATGACAGAGCCGCCGCTAAAGGCAATTCTCAAAGCTGCGCTCATGCCTTTTGAACGTGCAGCTTCTGTGGTACGCACATTAGCCAGAGTAGCGGTACGCATGCCAAAAAATCCTGCCAGAACGGAGAATAAACCGCCCATAACAAAGGCAATAGCGGTAGGCCAGCCCAGCAGTGCCAGTAGCACTATGAACATTACCACAATAAACATCATAATAAATCTGTATTGCCGGGAAAGAAAAACCATTGCTCCTTCACGAATGAAAAAAGCTATTTCCTGCATTCTTTTGTTTCCTGTTGGTTTG
>CAZVVR010000023.1:821-13685 GCA_964630605.1 uncultured Mageeibacillus sp.
TAATTGACCGGTAGATCAAGTACGCTGCAACCAATGCAATTACTGCAGTGATTGTTAGGCCAATCCTGGAAAAAATCTCGTAATTCAACTTCATTGCCTCCACATGAAAATTTATTTTATTAAAAACAATACGGTTAAGCGGTTTATTTTTATCTGTTAAACGATCAATTCCTCTTTAAAAATCGTATTGTTTAATACATAAATACCAAAAAGCATATTTCTATAGCAGACTCGGACATCGCTTTTGAAAATAACATAAATAAAATTCCCTCTCTTGTCGCGCAAGACAGGGTTATTATTATAGAAAGTGTGCTACTGGCTATTGAACAGTTTTCCGAGACGCTTTTATGTATTCCCTCACGTCCAGTTCTCTTTTTCTACAAAACAGTATATTGTAAAAAAAACGAAAAGGCAAAGAACTATTGTTAATATTATGAATATGACTGAATGTTCACTGAAAAACTTAGTCGAAAGAACTAGGGGTGTCCGGTTTTTATTTATTTTCTGCATAATTATTTTGGGCATAATTACAAATGCTGTGCTAGAATTTAAATAATTTCTTTTCTGATGTCAATACTTTCTGGAGGGGCGCCATGGATAGTAATAGGATATTGGAGCATCCAATACTGCAGTTTAAGGAGGGTATAGATATACCCTTTAGTTTTGATGGTAAAGAGCTTGTAGGCAAGTCAGGGGATACAATCGCCTCTGCTTTGCATGCGGCCGGAGTACGCGTGCTGGGGCACCATTTTAAAACCGGACGCCCAAGGGGCTTTTACTGCGCGATCGGAAATTGTTCCTCATGTCTGATGAATGTAGATGGTGTGCCAAATGTACGGGTTTGCGTTGAACCCTTACGGCCGGGTATGGTTGTTCTCTCACAAAATGACAGGGGGATCTTGCCATGATTTCAGTTCCGCTTTTAATAGTGGGAGCAGGTCCGGCCGGCTTATGCGCAGCATATCGTGCAGCTGAAGCCGGAGTTGATGTGTTGATCCTGGAACGAGGTCCCAAGTTTGGTGGCCAGCTAATCAAACAAACTCATAAATTTTTTGGATCGAAAAAACAATTTGCTTCCAGCCGCGGTTTTGAAATTGCGGATATTCTGGCTGACCGGCTGACGGGACTTGCGGGCCGGGTCGAGCTGCAGACAGATGCAACTGTTCTTGGTTTTTATGAGGATGGTGTTGTCACTGCTGAGGTTAAGGGCAAGTTTATGAAATACCATCCGCAAGCCTGCATTATCGCTACCGGTGCTTCGGAAAAAACTCTTGCTTTTACCGGCAATGATTTGCCCGGCGTATACGGTGCAGGGGCTGTACAGACATTGATGAACGAATACGGAGTTAAACCCGGGAACAGAGTGCTGATGGTGGGTGCCGGAAATATCGGTCTGATTGTTTCTTACCAGCTGTTACAGGCAGGTGTGGAGGTAGCGGCAGTATTGGATGCTGCTGATGAGATTGGCGGCTATTGGGTCCATGCCAGCAAAATACGGCGTGCCGGTGTTCCAATTTTGATGCGGCACACGGTGGAATGTGCTTATGGCGATGACAAGGTTGAACACGTTATTATTAATGCCCTGGATGAACACTGGGAAAAAATTCCCGGAACAGAGCGGCAATTTGATGTGGATGTCATTTGTGTTGCAGTCGGGCTTTCGCCTTTGGCTGATTTGTTGTGGCAGGCTAAAGCAGATATGAAGTATATCGGAGTTTTGGGTGGTTATGTGCCGTTAAGAGATGCTGATATGATGACTTCGCTTGACAGCGTTTACATTGCAGGTGATGTGGCGGGCATAGAAGAAGCAAGTTCAGCCATGGTTGAAGGTGAGATTGCAGGAATTGCCGCAGCTCAGCGTTTAGGTTTCTCTACAGAAAAAAATGAGATTTTAAAAAAAGACTGTTTAGATCAACTGCGCCAGTTACGGGCCGGACCCGGCAGTGAGAAAATCAGAACAGGAATGGCACTGGCAGGAGCGTATATGTAATGAATGGCAAATTGTCGCAATTAAAACGGGAAGGTATGGCTGTAACAGCGGATCTGCAAGGACGCTTACCCGATTCAGACGCTAAAAAGAAAGGTCCTTATGCTGTAATTGAGTGTTTTCAGGAGATACCCTGCAATCCTTGTGTAATCTCTTGTCCTGTGGACGCAATTCAGCCTTTTGAGGATATAAACGATTTACCTTATGTTGATTTTTCTGCGTGTACGGGTTGTGCTGCCTGTGCCAGGGTTTGCCCCGGTTTGGCTATTTTTATCGTTGATGAATCCATGGAAGGTGATATGGGTACAGTAATGCTGCCTTATGAGTATTTGCCATTGCCGGAAAAGGGAGATCTGGTTTTGGCCGGGGGCCGCGACGGGCGGGATCTGTTTCTGGCTAAGGTCAAAAAAGTTATGAAAGGCGGCAAATCGAAAACACCTCTGGTTACACTGGAAGTGCCAAAAGAGTATTTGCAGCAAGTGCGTTCTTTTTCCGTCATAAAAGACGAATCTCCGGGGATTTGCAGTTGTGAAACTGCGTATCCGGAAAAGGAATCGCCAATAGTCTGTCGTTGTGAAGGTGTGGATCTGGATGAAATTCGTGACTTGATCGCACGCGGATATAAAACTTTGGATGAAATTAAACATAGAAGCCGCGCCGGAATGGGACCTTGCCAGGGACGCAGCTGCCGGCAGGTTATTTTGAATGAATTGGCCCGGGATGCCGGAGTTTCGGTGGATCAATTGCCAAGCGGCAGTTTCCGTCCTCCGACTGTTCCAGTTTCCATGGATATTTTAGCTAAGGAAAGCGATCAAGATGCGCAAGACAGCTGATGTTGTAATTATAGGCGGTGGTATATCCGGTCTGGCGATTGCTTTTCACCTTGCTGAAGCGGGTGTGAAAGATATCGTTATAATCGAAAAAAACTTTCTCGGCAGCGGAGCTACCGGTCGTTGTGGTGCAGGTATCCGTATGCAGTGGGGTACCAAACTGAATTGTCTTTTGTCGAAATTTTCTTGTGAGTTTTTTGAACATACGCATGAAATTCTCCATAACGATATCGATATTGAATTCAAGCAAGGTGGCTATTTGATCGGAGCCGGAACAGATGCAGAAGTTGAACAGTTTAAGCAAAATGTGAAGTTGCAGAACAAACTGGGTATTGATTCGGTTTTTCTCAGCCCGGAACAAGCTGTTGAAATTATGCCTCATCTTGACATTACAAAAATTAAAGCTGCCACTTTTTGTCAGAGAGACGGCCATCTGAATCCCTTCCGCACCACCGAAGCATACGCAAAAGCCGCTTTAAGTCTTGGCGTAACAATTTACGAATATACCGAAGTCACCGGAATTCTTCGTAGCGGCGATCAGGTAAAAGGTGTGCAAACTGATAAAGGGGAGATCTCTGCTCCTGTTGTCGTTAACGCTGCTGGCGGATATTCCAAACTTATAGCTGACATGGCAGATGTTTACTTGCCGGTCTACTCGCAAAGGCACCAGATATTGGTAACAGAGCCGGTAGAAGCGATGCAAGATCCGATGTTTATGGGTTTTTCACTGAACATTTATATTCAGCAGGTGCCACATGGCTCATTTATCATGGGCAGAAGTGACGACCGGGAACCCAGAGATCTGCGTCTGACTTCATCGTGGCAATTTTTGGAAAAAATGTGTGCCCGCTGCGTTAGTTTAATGCCGCGGCTGGGTCGTTTAAAGGTTATCCGACAATGGGCCGGTTTATATAACATGACAGCGGATGCTCAGCCAATTTATGACGAAGCACCTGAATTGTCGGGTTTTTATCATGCAGCAGGTTTTTCGGGGCACGGCTTTATGCTGGCTCCGGTGACCGGTCATGTTATGGCAGCAAAAATTTTGGGTGAAAAACCGGACATAGACGTGTCTTGCCTTAATGTAAGTCGCTTTAAAAATGATGAGTTACTGATTGCTGAAAGCTCAGTTGTCTGATAATCAAGTGATTTTTTGATAAAACAGGCCGCTAATTTGCAAATTAGCGGCCTTCGTCTTTTTTTATATAATTTGTATTTAACTTTCCCGCATAAAGGGATAGTCGATAACTTCAGATGGCAGCAGGTTTTCCTTGATTGTACGCGGACTGACCCAACGCAATAAATTTAAGATGCTGCCGGCCTTGTCATTGGTACCGGAGGCTCTGGAGCCACCAAAGGGCTGTTGTCCCACTACTGCTCCGGTTGGTTTGTCGTTGATGTAAAAATTGCCCGCGGCATGCTTTAATGCATTTTCCATTTCAACTATGGCCGCTCTGTCTTGAGCGAAAATCGCTCCCGTCAGGGCGTAAGGTGATGTTTCATCGCAAAGTGTCAGGGTGTCTTTAAGGTTTTTATCCTCATAAACGTAAATTGTAAGAACCGGACCGAAAAGCTCGTCTTTCATGGTTATATAATCGGGTTTTTTGGCCAGTATAATACAAGGTGAAACAAAGTAGCCTACGCTATCATCGTAATCACCAAGCCAAACTTCAGTATCATCAGAGGCTTTGGCCGCTGCAATTGCCCCGGTAATTTTTGTAAAGGCTTTGCGATCAATTACAGCGGAAAGAAAATTAGTGAAATCCTGCACATCTCCCATTTTGAGCTGTTTGCTTTTCCGGAGCAGCTTATCTTTGACTTCCGGCCAGATGCTTTTGGGGATATAGGCGCGCGAAGCAGCAGAGCATTTCTGACCCTGATATTCAAAAGCACCTCTCACCAATGCAGCTACCAAAGTATTGGTATCAGCTGTAGGATGCGCAAAAATAAAGTCCTTACCGCCGGTTTCGCCGACCAGGCGCGGATACTGATTGTAACCGCTGATATTTTCACCCACTACTTTAAAGACATTCTGAAATACAGCTGTAGAACCAGTAAAGTGAAAACCGCTCAAATGAGGATCTTTGAGTATATATTTTTCAACATCTTTACCGTTCGAGGGCAAGAAAGAAATAACACCGGGGGGCAGCCCTGCTTCTAAAAGCAGCTGGTAAACGTAATAATTGGACAAGGTAGCGGTACGTGCCGGTTTCCAGATTACCGTATTGCCCATCAGAGCGGGTGCAATAGCGAGATTACCGCCGATAGAGGTAAAGTTAAAAGGTGATATAGCCATAACGAATCCGTCCAAAGGACGATATTCCTGGCGATTCCATATCCCGGGACTGCTTTCAGGCTGCTGCCGGTATATTTCTTCGGCGCAGCTTACTCCAAAACGCAGAAAGTCACAAAGCTCGCAGGCGGCATCGATTTCAGCTTGTATTACAGTCTTGCTTTGGCCCAGCATCGTGGCTGCGTTGATGCGATCCCTCCAGGGACCGGCCAACAGATCTGCGGCTTTAAGAAAAATGGCAGCTCTATGCTCAAAAGGCATGGATGACCAGGCAGCTTTACTCTTCAAAGCCGTTGCGATGGCCTTTTTCATCTCTTTTTCACCGGCCAGATGCGTTTTAGCCAAAACATGCTGATGCCGGTGGGGCATAACAACAGTATCTGTATTATCGGTGAAAAAGTTTTCTCCATCTATAACCAGCGGAATATCAACAATCATTTTGCTTTGACGTTCCAGCTCTAGTTTCAGACTCTTCCGGGAACTGCTGCCGGGCTCATAATTTAAAATAGCTTCATTACGTGCTTCCGGTACTTTGAAAATCGCATTATTCATTTTACCCTCCCAGCGGCTGGTGATAATTGACTAAAAAATAGAGCCGCCTAGCGTTATGCTAACATTATATCAACTATCTTAAGCCCGGGTTATGTCAGTGTAAAAGTGAAAATCTTACAGATGCAGTCCTGGCAATTTGTTTTGTGAATTTTGAGTAAAAGAAATTTTTCCAAGTTACAGAGAACAGCGAAGCTTGACAGCCATTTAGCAGGAGTATACAATCTAATTCGGTTAAAAATAGCAAATTCTGGAATCGCATACGAGACTCAATAGTTTTCGCGCGGTTGCCATGAGAGGTGAGAACCATGAAAGAAAATATTCATCCAGATTACAAAGAATGTACCGTAACCTGTGCATGCGGTGAGACTTTTCAAACTCGAGCCGTTGTGGAAGAAATGAAAATTGATATTTGTTCCAAATGTCATCCATTCTATACAGGCCGTCAGAAGCTTATAGATAGCGGCGGACGAGTAGACAAATTCAGGAAGCGCATGCAGCGCGGCGAAAGCGAATAAGTTTTCAAGGAGGAGCATGCTGCTCCTCCTTTTAATAGGGGCGCGAATTGACTGAAAGCACAGATCTAAATCTGACCAACGACACTGTTTCCAAAAATGATCCGGAAACAGATAATAACTTGCCATCGTTGAATACAACGGCAACACAGGCTGAAGACCAGGCAGAATTTGTGCCGGATGTCTGTGTGCAAAAAGCAGCCAAAAAAACCAGTATCGGCGGTCAGGCATTAATTGAAGGTTTAATGATGCTGGGGCCGGACAAGCAGGCTATTGCCCTGCGACTGCCCTCAGGTGAAATTGATCTGCAGGTTAAACCCAGAGCAAAACGTACCAGTAAGTTCAATGTGCCTTTTTTGCGCGGATCGGTGCGACTGGTAACCCAGTTGCGCACAGGTGTCAGCGCTTTAATGCATTCTGCGGACCTGAGTGCTGATAACGACGAGGAACAAGACGAGGAAAAAGGCAGGCTGGATCGTTTTCTGGAACGTCATCAAGCTTTTGCAATGACTTTAACAGTCTTTGTGTCATTGCTTTTGTCGGTGACAATTTTTGTTCTGCTTCCGAGCTTATTTACTGACCTGATTCGTTATCTGACCGGTTTGGGTAAAAATGGCGATTTTGGCGGAGTCTTTTTATTATCCCTGATTGAGGGCGTCACGAGAATGGTTATATTTTTACTGTATATCTGGTCGACAGCCAAAATGAAAGAGATAAAGCGAGTTTGGCAATACCATGGCGCAGAACATAAAACTATTGCTTGTTATGAGGCAGGACTACCCTTGACCGTGGAAAATTGCCGCGAACAGCCCAGGCAACATCCACGTTGCGGTACATCGTTTTTATTCCTTTTTATGTTTGTCAGTATTTTGGTTTTTGCTCTGATCGGACGTTATGCGGTTTGGATTAATATTCTTCTGCGACTGGCCCTGGTTCCGCTGGTAGCAGGAATAACTTATGAAATTACTCGTTTTGCGGGCCGCAGTGACAGCAAGTTTTCTCAGCTGCTTTCTCTGCCGGGATTGGCTTTGCAGAATCTGACTACAGCTGAGCCGGATGACGAAATGCTGGAAGTTTCCATTGCAGCAATGGAAGCAGTGATTCCGGAGACTGATGGCGCAGATGAGTGGTAGCTTGCCAAAAGAATAACTTGGTTTTTAACAGACCATAAATTTAACTGGTAAAATCAATGTCTAATAATAATTCGATAAAAGGAATTCTTGGCGAGACTGAGCAAAAGCTAAAGTCCTGCGGAATAGAAGATGCCTCACTGGAGGCTTCTTTGCTTCTGGAAGCTTTTAGCTCTTTTAACCGACTGGAGCAACTGCTTTATCCGGAACGCGAATTAAACAAAAAACAGGTTGAGCGGATCAAGGCAGCAGTAGAAGAACGCTGCCAACATAAACCTTTATCACAAATCCTGGGTGAAATTTATTTTTATGGTCGGCCTTTTTACGTTAATGAAAATGTATTGGCTCCCCGGCCTGATACTGAAATATTAGTAGAAGCTGTTTTGAAAGAAATTGAAAAACGTTATGCCCAATCAAGAGAAAAATTGACTGTGTTAGATAGCTGCACCGGCAGCGGCTGTATCGGAATCAGTATCTGGCTTGAATCTGCAGCAAAAGAGATTATATCGCAGCTAGACTTGTGTGATTTTTCCGAAAAAGCGTTGAAAGTAGCTTATAGCAATGCCGTCAGACATTCTTTGCCGGAACAGAATGTGCGTTTTTTCAATTGTGATTTATGGCCGGGCGAAGAAAAGCATTATGATGTAATAACGTGCAATCCTCCTTACATAAGTCGGGCAGACATTAACCGGCTGATGCCTGAGGTTGCTCTTCATGAACCACAAGTTGCACTGGACGGCGGTAGAGATGGCTTGGATTTTTATCGCAGGTTAGCTATGGAAGCACCGGCTCGTTTATTAACGGGTGGTATTCTGGCTTTAGAGCACGCTTATGATCAAAGACAAGCGATTAAAATGATATTCGGCACTGCTTCTTTTAATTTACAAGCTGAATTAGATGATTATGGCGGTAATGCACGGGTACTGATATTTAAAAAAGCAGATTAGTTAATTTGCGAATATCACTTGTCCCGGTGACTGCTTAGAGTAGAATAGATAATAATATTGTATTAAATTGATTTTTTTAAAAAGAGAGTGTATATGGAAACAGATATTGAAAATAATAATATATCAGCAAGTGAACAACGCTATGAAGAACTGAACAAGTTGATCGCGGATCCCGAAATTATGCGCGATCATGAACTTTATAAAAAATACACGCAGGAACACTCTACTTTGTTGCCTTTGGTAACTAATATGCGGCGGTTGCGTGAAGTTGAAACTGCCTTAAAAGAGAACCTGGAACTTCTGCATGAAACAGAAGAAGCTGATTTCCGCCAATTGGTGCGCGAAGAAATTTCTGAGTTAGAAGCTGAAAAAGAACAATTAGACCGGGATATACTTTTGGCCATCCAACCTAAAGATCCAAATGATGAGAAAAATGTCATTGTCGAAATAAGAGCCGGTGCCGGTGGTGATGAAGCCGGCTTGTTTGCTGCTGAGCTTTTTCGTATGTACGCTGCTTATGCCGAAAACAGATCGTGGACTACAGAGATCATTAATTGTAATGAAACCGGCATAGGAGGTCTCAAGGAAATTGTCTTTATGATTGTGGGTAAGGGTGCCTTCAGCCGCTTGAAATACGAAAGTGGAGTTCACCGGGTGCAACGTGTACCGGTTACGGAATCAGGGGGGCGGATTCACACGTCCACTGTGACAGTTGCGGTTTTGCCTGAAGCTGAGGATGTAGATATCGAGATTGATCCCGGTGATTTGCAGATCGATACTTATCGGGCATCCGGTGCCGGCGGACAGCATGTTAATGTAACAAGCTCAGCTATTCGTATTACGCATTTGCCCACAGGTACAGTTGTTACCTGCCAGGATCAACGCTCACAGCATAAGAATCGGGATAAGGCCATGAAGCACTTGCGTACCAAACTTTTGGATATAAAACAAAGCGAGCAAGCTGATGCTATAGCAAGTGAACGGCGCAGTCAGGTTGGTACAGGCGATCGCAGTGAACGTATTCGCACATACAACTATCCTCAGGGGCGGGTAACCGACCACAGAATAGGTTTAACACTTTACCAGCTGGATTCGATCCTGATGGGTGATATTGATGAAATAATTGAAGCTTTGGTCACGGCCGAACACGAAGAAGCCATGCTTGAAGCGTAACAGAGGGTAAATGAAAACTGAACTCATAAAAGTAGAATCAGGAGATATGGAAGAGCTTTTGCAGGCTCCGGCCCTGGCTTTGCAACAGGGTGAAATCGTTGCTTTTCCAACGGAGACAGTTTATGGGCTGGGTGCCAATGCTTTGATCGAAACAGCAGTACAGCAGATTTTTACTTTAAAAGGCCGACCTCAGGATAACCCTCTTATTGTTCATCTTCCGGATAAGACCAAGATTGAGCAGGTGGCTCAAAATATACCTGAAATATTTTACCAGCTTTACGAGTTGTTTTGTCCCGGCCCTTTGACATTTATTTTAGAAAAAACAGATCTTATTCCTGATATAGTTTCAGCTGGCCTGCAGACTGTAGCCGTACGCTTTCCCGATCAGAAAGTTACTCAGAAATTACTGCGACTGGCAGATGTTCCGGTGGTAGCACCTTCTGCAAATATCTCCGGCAGGCCCAGTGCAACGCGCGCTTCGCATGTGCTGGATGATTTTAAAGATAAGATTCCTTTTATCATTGACGGTGGGGCAACTGAGTTGGGTGTTGAATCAACAGTGCTGGATTTGTGCAGCCCACTGCCTCGTATTTTGCGTCCCGGTATTATCAGCGCTTCAGATATAAAAGAGCGCAGTGGTATTAATGTTCAATCATATAATGACAGTTTGCAGGCAGCAGATCTGAAGTGTCCGGCAGCTCCGGGTTTGAAATATCGCCACTATGCTCCGAAGGCAAGGGTAGTCCAGGTTTTTGCCGACAGGGAACATAGTTTGGAAAAGATCGTTTTAAATCGCGTAAGGCAATTTAAAAACCAGAAAATCGGGCTTTTTATTAATGAAAAAACCTGGAACAAGCTGAGTCGGGAAGAAAGTATAGATAAAAGTAATATAATTGAATATTTATTTTCTGCCGAAAAACCGGTTGAATCGGCCAGCCGCGAATTGTATGCAGCGCTGCGTGCCCTGGATACTGCCGGTGTAGATATAATTTTGGCCCAAGCTTTTCCGGAAGCTGAGGCTTATATGAATCGACTGGATAAAGCTTGTGCTCCCGATAATTTACCCAATAATAAAAAAATGAAAAAAATTCTTTTTGTGTGCACCGGAAATACCTGCCGCAGCCCGATGGCTGCTGCTCTGTTCAATGCTTATGCCGAAAAAATGCAGCATGATTCCGTGACTGGCTGGCAAGCTTTTTCAGCGGGACTCTACACAATGGACGGGCTTCCTGTTTCAGAAGCTGCAGTTACTGTTTTGCAAGAAATCGATATCGATATCAGCGGTCACAGATCAGTT
Source organism: uncultured Mageeibacillus sp. (assembly GCA_964630605.1). Classification (GTDB taxonomy): domain Bacteria; phylum Bacillota; class Clostridia; order Saccharofermentanales; family DTU023; genus DTU032. The sequence continues at coordinate 11,543 of CAZVVR010000023.1, forward strand.
CAGCTGACCCGGGAACTGCTGCAAAAGGCAGATATGGTTGCCACTATGACTCGCAGCCAGCGTGATCTTATACGCGAAATACTGCCTGAACGAAAAAATAAAATTAAAATGCTTTCTGAATGGGCGCTCGGGCCGGACGAAAAACACCTGAAAGATGTCCCGGATCCCTTTGCACAGTCCGAAGCTATCTATCGTGAAACTCGTGATCATCTGCAATCCCTGATTGTTTCCTTATGGCAGCAAATCAATAAATAATCAGCGGATGTATTTACTGTTGATTTCGACGAAATCAAAATTTAAGTGATTTTTACTTGTTATGCTACATATAGTGTGGTAAATCTCTGTTGGCCTTGACGTAACGGTCTGTTTTGTGCTAAATTAGCGGATGGATTTTAATACATCCTCGCTCTGCCCTTTGCAGAGCCAATAGACCGAGAGGAGGTGAACTAATGAAAAAGAAGTATGAATTGCTTTATGTTCTTAACGGAACATTGACAGACGAAGCACTTAACGAACAAATGACCCGCGTGCAGGCTGTTGTTGAAGCCGTAGCGGAAATCGAAGAAGTCTTTGTCTGGGGCCGTCGCAGACTGGCGTACGAGATTCAGGATTTACGTGAAGGTTATTACGTTATCATCCATTTCCATGCTGAACCCGACCAACCACAAAACATAGAACGATTGCTGAGAATTACCGATTTTGTATTGCGCTACTTAATCACAATTTCGGAGAATGATTTCATGCCATCAGTTAAACAGTTGACTGAAAAAGAAATCGATGAATTTTCGGTTGAAGATCCGGAAGAATTGGTTGAACAAATGATTATCGAAAGCGCTCAAGCAGACGAAGAAATCAGCGAAGAAGAGACTGTTGAAAGTGTCGAAGAAAGCGTTGATCAAGCTTTGGAAAAAGAAGCTGATGCAACAGATTCGGAACAAGAAACTGTTGAAGAAGCTGCGGAAGAAGTTGAGGCAGTTGAGACTGCTACTGACGCTGAAGAAGATGCAGAGCAGACATCTGAAGAAAGGACTGCTGAATGAACAAGGCTATTTTAATGGGACGGCTTACGAGAGATCCTGAGATTAAAACGACTCAGAGCAACATATCGGTAGCAAATTTCACACTTGCATGTGACAGAGGCTATAAATCAGCAGACGGCACACGGCCGACCGATTTTATACCCTGCGTTGCCTGGCGGCAAACCGCCGAATTTGCCCATCGTTATTTCCATAAGGGCGATCGTATGCTGGTAGAAGGTACGATTCAACCCCGCTCCTGGGAAGATCAGGAAGGACAGCGGCGCTACATTACAGAAGTGATTGTTGATCAAATATATTTCTGTGAGTCAAAACGCTCTGACAGTGGACAAGGCCAGGATTATGGCAATAACGACTATTCAAACAATATCCCGGGCGGTCCGTCAAAAAGCAGTGGCGGAGATGGCTTTTTGCCTGATCCCGATGAAGATGAGACAGCCTTGCCGTTTGATATGACTTGATGAATAAGTTTAATTAAGGAGTAAATATGAGTAACAGAAGACGCCGCAGTTATGGTGGTGGCGGCCGTGGACGTAAAAAGTATTGCGCTTTCTGTGCAGAGCATGCCGAATACATTGACTACAAAGATGTAGGCACTCTGGAGAGATATATTGCAGAAAGTAAAAAAATTATGCCACGCAGAATGACGGGAGTTTGTGCTAAACATCAACGCGCACTGACCAATGCCATTCGACGCTCGCGTCACGTTGCCTTACTGCCCTATACCGTAGAATAGTTCTCTGGTCAGAGAACCTTTTAAGAAGATTATTAGCCAAACATTATGATGGCTGTAAATTACTTGGCTGCTGAACAGTAAAATGATCGCCGCCAAGTTTTTTATTATAAAAAATTATAGATTAACACTAAAGTAGAAAAAGCAATTTAGCATGGCTTTTAAAAAGTCTTTATCATGCTAAAATAAAGATTCAAGTATAAAAATAAATAGCTAGGAGGAAAGAGGGTCACATATATTCAGCTTTAATAGCTGTATTTATTTAATATCCTCAAGATAATATGAAAGTTATTCTGGTAGAAGGTGTAAAAAAGCTGGGTCATGCCGGTGAAATAGTCGATGTAAAAAGAGGTTACGCAGAAAATTATCTGTT
>CAZVVR010000024.1:0-13494 GCA_964630605.1 uncultured Mageeibacillus sp.
ACTGCATAATTTGGTGCCAGGCACGATTCTATGCACTGCATAATTTGGTGCCAGGTACGATTCTATGCACTGCCTAATGCAGCGGCAAAGCAAACTAAATGAAAACTGATGATATTGAAAAGGGAGATTCACAATGAGTAAAGAAGAAAAAAGATTTGAAAGTGTTTATACGCAAGGAAAGATGAAAGTTTTTGACGTAATAGTAGATAAGGAAACTGGGGTTAATTATCTTTTCATAACTTTTGGCAATGCTGCCGGCTTAACAGTTTTAGTTGATTCAGAAGGCAAGCCGGTTAAAACTACAGTTGTTTCATAGATAATAACTGGGTGAAATTAACATATTGACTGCCTGCATAATTTGGTGCCAGGCACGATTCTATGCACTGCCAAATGCCGGGACAAATCGAAGTAGGAGAAAACTGATTATATTGAAAAGAGCATGAAAAGCTGTTGAGGCCCAGACGTTGCGATCATAACGACGGTAAAAAGCTGTTGCCGCAATTGCCAGCGGCAGGTAAAAGTAAAATTCTCTGGTGCTGTTTATTTGAATCATGATAAAAGCGACAACTGAGATGGCGCTGCTCAGAAAAAGCTGAAATTTATGCGAGCGCCTGTTGACACCTATAATAGATTCCCGAAAAGTAAGTTCCTGTACCAGCGGAACAGAAATCGCAATCAGCAATATGCTCGGAAAAACAGGCAAGTTGTTAACTAAGCTTTTGACCGTTCCTTGTCCGCCTGGCAGTATGCTGATATTAAAAATTCCACTTATCGTAAAGTAAAGTGCAACAGTTATTGCTAGACTTGCTATGGACCACAACAAAAGCTCGAGCAGAAAGCTACCCAACTTTTTTCTTCTTTTTCTAAAACGTGACCATTCGGAAACTAAATGCTTTCCATATGTAAGTAAAGCAACCACAAATAAAGCGGCATAGACGATAAAAGTTGACCAGGGTCTGGACACAATTCCATAAGATAGCAGCAGATCCCTGCCGCTGTAATGCATCAAATAAAAAAGGACAATCATTATACTAGCTCTGGCCATATTCACACTCCTTACTTTCTCGACACATTATATCAGTAGATACCATCAGAAACGCAATCGACAAGCAGTGCATAGAATCGTGCCAGGCACGATTCTATGCACTGCGATAATGACGGTGTGACAGCGGTTGATTTAATTGTTGGATGGACAGCCAGTATACAACTTATCCAGTTGTTCCAGTTTTTGGTAAACTTCCTCAAAAGCTTCGCAGACATCTTCCGGGACTTTGTAGTTATTCGTTACTTTGCGCAGCTGAGCAAACTCAAGTTTTAGCTCAGGGCAGTCTTCGCCAGCAGCATCAGTTTTTGCCACCAGGCTATTAAAAATATCACGCACTTCATGAAACTCGGGGTGAATTGGTCCGTGCACGCGGTCTACAATTGGGACATAGCTGGCGATTTCGTCTAGTTTTAGTTTTACAGTGTTTGCCATAATTTTTCCTCCTGGGCTGCAAAAACGGCAGCCTTTTAATCTATGACTTAATTTTATCAAAAGATAAAAAGGGTGGCATTGATCTGCGTCAAATTTCTGCGATTCCGGCAGTGCATAGAATCGTGCCTGGCACCAAATTATGCAGCGCCCTCACTCAGTCAGGCATCACACAACTTTTTCTGATTAGTCGGAATCTCGCTCCCTGATCTGTTTCCAGGCTTCAAAGAGTTGGTCGAATGACCATCGGGCGTTGGCTGAGCTCGTGCTGGGCAAACGAATTGCCTTCCGCCCCAGGTCTTTTTCCTGATATTTTTGAAAAAGTCTGGCTGCAGTCTCTCCATTGACATAAATATGCCTGATTTGGGCCTGCTCAAGTATAGGTCGCAATTGGTTGGGAACGACATCTGTAATGCTACTATCGGCTGATCCTTCGATGCGACAGCTGGCGATCACATCCCAGACAGCTACCCGATTGCGTAAAAGAAAAGCGTGACGTTCTTCCACAGTCAAAGGAAGCTCTTCCGAGAAAATCTTGGCCAGCAAAGGCCAGAAGCGGTTTTGCGTATGTCCGTAATAAAAACCAATCTCTCGTGATTTTACTGAAGGAAAGCTGCCCAGGATCAAAATGCGCGATTTGTCATCGTAAACAGCTGCGATAGGGTGTGAAATTGTTTCAGCTTTAGCCATAGGTTCTTTCTCTTGTTTCGGGACTTCGTTCCCACGGGTTCTGCCTTCACAGGTTTTGACGGTTTCGATCAGAATAGCAAAGGTTTTTGCCTCACTCAATTGAGAATCTGACCATCTCCGGGCCGGTCTTTTGCTTCAGTTGGTCAGCCGCTTTCGCATCACTGATCCAGGGGCGAATCATCTGTGCCGGAATTATCACGGGTTGCCGGTGATGGATCGCCGCCATGCTGGGATTAGCGGCAGTAGTCAGAATTACAAAACGCAATTCTTGCCCCACAAAAGTATAAATTCCCGCCAAAAAGAGCATCCGTGTCTCGGGGATATTAAAGCGGAACTTTTCAATAGCCCTCCCCTTTTCATCATGGCTCCACTCGATAAAGCCCGTCGTCGGAACGACACAGCGACGCTTAGCGAATGACTCGGAGAAAGTCAGCTTTTCAGCAACTGTTTCCTGCCGGGCATTGATCAAAACCTGACTGCCCTTGAAACCGGGAAAGCCCCAGACCATGGGTAGTGCGATCAGCTGTGAATCTCCGGCCGGTTCGTCTGAAAAAGTGACCGCGGTTTCTTCCTCAACTCTGCCAGAGGCTACACCCGGCCGCCAAAAAGGATCTGCCTCAGCTGTCAGAAGTATCGGTACCTCATTAGTAGGAAAAATCTCACCCGTATTAAGCTTAGCGGCTCGTTTAGCACCAAAGCGCAGCTTTATATAATCCCGAATCAGCTGCACCTGAGCCAGATCGGTTGTATCCTCAAATAAATATCTGCCGCACATTCAAAGCCCTCCTGCAGAGCAAAATACCTGGTTATTACATAATGCCAACACTACATAATGCTGGCACTGTCTTTTTTATTTATTACCGCTCAAAACCCCCATAGTATCAGCGGGATAGCGGTTCTCTAACTTGCTAAAGAATATGGAAAGGACTGCTCCGACCAACAAGGCAGCGATGGCCATCAGCAATAACTGCCAGAACTCAAGTCCCAGTGCCGTGAGCGCCGCAGTTGTAAAAGCTGGTGCTATCAGGCTGGGAACCATGGCGGCGGATGAACCGACGACCAGTCCGAAAATGATATGGTACATAATTTGGTGGTAGCGGTTCAGGAGCCAGTTGACAAGTTTTGCTGTCAGAAGAACACAGGCAACGAGGCCGATAAAGAGCGGAATGATGACGCCAAAGTCAAAACTTTGTATGCCGGCCGCCATCCGGTCGTAAAGACCAAAATACATAAGGAAATTTGAGGTGGCAAGCCCGGGCACAACAAAGCCTAAGCCAACAAAAGCGCCACTTATGATCCAGATAATAATGCTCGGCTCGATTTGCGTCAGTTCTGCCTGGCCCAGCATCATAAAGGTGAAAAGCAGAGCAGCTGAGATAAGAAAAGCGATCCAGCCTTTGGCGCCTCGGCCCTGCGAGCCGGCAGTCCTCCACAATGAAGGCAGCGTACCGATGACAAAACCAATAAAAAGGCAGATAAAAACAGCCACATAACTGCTGGCGAAAGCTTCGGTCACGAAAACACTGAAAAGTACAAGACCGATGACACCGCCGATACCGATAGGAATGAAAAAAGCCAATTGTTTAAAAAACTTGTCACGCAGGTGGCTGAGAAAATAGATAAGACGATCGTATACACCGAAAATGACCATCAGGACACCACCACTCAGGCCGGGCATGATAGCGCCGATACCGATCAATACGCCTTTAATCAAACGCAAAATCCAGTTACCAATTTTTCCTGCCCTGTTGCTGCCGGCAGTACCCGCAACGTTTAAAGAATCGCCCGAAACAACCGTATTGCCCGTAGCGTCCTTACGGTCCATAGTGGCATTTTTCGCGGTAAAGTTCTCAATTCTATTGTCGGCAGCTGTCCCTGCTTGCTTTTTTGTCATTTAATACGCTCCTAAAATGCTTATCATCCTATTATTACAAAAGATGGACTTGCAAGCCAATAATATACCATTAGCTCATTGCATATGACACCGAGATTCTTTATTGATATGCTATAATTAACAATACCCCCACCCCCGAGGGAGGGGTAAGAAGGGGCAAGCAAAATGAATAGAATCGTGCCTGGCACCAAATTATGCACTGCATCAAATCGTGCCTGGCACCAAACTATGCAGCCGCATTGAAGAAAGAGTATTTTTATGAGTGATCATGTTGTAGAATCGCGTTTTGAGGTCAGAGGTATGACCTGTGCTTCCTGTCAGGCACATGTTGAGCGTGCCGTAAAAGACTTGACCGGAGTGGAGAAGGTCGAGGTCAATCTGATGACCGGCACCATGAAGGTTAGTCATGACCCTTCGTCCATTGTGCCGAGTGCAATCGCCGCGGCAGTTGATGCTGCCGGCTACCAGGCGATTCCGGAAACCGACTCTGCAGATTCAGATACAATATCTTCTTCCGGCGAAGATCGCATATCACCAATGCAGAAGGAAGAACGCCACCTGCGCCAGCGCCTGATTTGGTCACTGGTTTTCGTCCTTCCTCTACTATATATAAGCATGGGCATCATGCTGGGCCTACCGGCACCCGCCTTTTTGACCGGAACCGCCGGTTCCATGAACAACGGACTGCTCCAGCTTTTGCTCACTCTGCCGGTAGTTTTCATTAACCGCGATTTTTACATCAGTGGCTATAAATCGATGCGCGCACGAGCACCCAACATGGACGCCCTGGTCGCTTTGGGCTCAGGAGCCTCCCTTATCTACGGCATCGTCGTGCTTTTTCAAATGAACAATGCAGCCGGAGCTGCTGATGCGGCGCGTATTGCCGAGCTTCATCACGAACTTTATTTCGAGTCGGCTGCAGTCATCCTGGCCCTGATAACAGTAGGAAAATACCTGGAAGCGCGCAGCAAGGCAAAAACCGGTGACGCCGTCCGGGAATTGATGGATCTGGCACCGGCAGTTTCCCTGGTCGAGCGCCAGGGAAAGGTCGAAGAGATCCCTACTTCCCAAGTCCGCCCCGGCGACATCGTGCAGATAAAACCCGGCAGCGGTATTCCTATTGACGGTGTGATTCTCAGCGGTTTATCCGCAGTGGACGAGTCGGCACTCACCGGCGAAAGCCTTCCCGTCGACAAGGAGCCCGGCGACCGCGTGACCGGCGGCACCGTGAACCAGCAGGGTTTTTTACGCGTTACGGCCGACAAAGTGGGCAAAGACAGCACCCTCGCCCGCATCGTGCAGTTGGTTGAAGACGCCAGCGGCACCAAAGCGCCCGTCGCCAGTCTGGCCGACAAAATCGCCGCCATTTTTGTGCCTGTCGTCATCCTGATCGCCATCGCCAGTTTCCTCATCTGGTCCTTTACCAGCCGCGACTTCAGCCTCGCCTTTTCCCTCTCCGTCACCGTTCTGGTTATCAGTTGCCCCTGCGCCCTGGGCCTGGCAACGCCGATGGCCCTGATGGTTTCGACCGGCAAAGCCGCCAAAAAAGGGATCCTGATCAAGTCCGGCCAGGCTCTGGAACTTGCAGCCGAAACCGAAACTATTCTTTTAGATAAAACCGGAACCATAACGGCCGGCGAGCCCAAGGTAACTTCCGTCCTCATCACCGAGCCGGAAGCAAAACCCGCCGATGCCCAGACGGTGCAGGATATCCTCCTGTCCCTGGCTGCCATCGAAAGCCGGTCGGAACATCCCCTGGCTTTAGCTATTGTTAATTATGTAAAAAAACGATATCCCCAAAGCACTTTGCCTGTGGTCGACTCTTTCCAAAGCCTGACGGGCCGGGGCATCAGTGGCAGCATCGCAGGCAAGGAATGGTTTGTGGGCAGTGACCGCATACTTCAGCAACATGCCGAACCGGCCGCAGCCGCTGCCCTCTCTGACTGGACCGCCGAACATGAGCAACAAGGTCAAACCGTAATTTACGCACTGAGAGAGGGTCGCCCGCTGGCGGCACTCGCCATTGCGGACGTCATAAAACCCAGCAGTGCAGCTGCCATCAAGGCACTTCGCGACGGCGGTCGCGAAGTAATCATGCTGACGGGCGACCAGGACCTGACAGCAGCAGCCATAGCAAAGCAATCCGGAGTCAGCTCTTTCCGCGCCAGCCTCCTGCCTCAGGACAAGGAACGGATTATCCGTGAACTGCAGGATGAGGGCAAGCGCGTCATGATGGTCGGCGACGGTATCAACGACGCACCGGCCCTGGCCCGCGCCGATGTCGGCGTCGCTATCGGAGCCGGCACGGATATCGCTATGGACACGGCAGATATCGTTTTGATGCATTCTGACCTGATGGATGTGGTAACAACAATCGACCTGAGCAAAGCCACCCTGCGCAACATCAAGCAAAATCTGTTCTGGGCTTTTATCTACAACACGCTTGGCATCCCTCTGGCTGCGGGTGTCTTCTACCCTGCCCTGGGTTTGCGCCTGAACCCCATGTTTGCAGCCGCTGCCATGAGTTTCTCTTCGCTATTTGTGGTCGGAAACTCCCTCAGGCTACGAACATTTGAATCCAAGCAGCAGGTTTTTTTAAAGGATAACAATGAAAAGGCCGCTGAAATTGATGATGAAAAGCCCGGCCTGGCTGAGCAAACGACACTGACTATTCCGGCAGACAGCACCTCTGCCACGGATTTATCCTTTGCTGATGAAACTTCAGCTGTAAAAACTAAAAAAGGAGCTGGTACCATGAAAGAGACAATTATCAAAATTGAAGGTATGACCTGTGAACATTGCAAAAAAACTGTAGAAACAGCTTTGATTAGTTTGCCTTATGTGCGCAACGTCGTGGTAGATCTGGAAGCTGAAACCGCCAGGGTCCTGAGCGAAGATATTATGCGCGACGACATGTTGAAACACGCTGTTGAGGAGGCCGGATACAAAGTTGTATCTGTTAAAGCAAATGAAAGCTGATCACGAGAAGAATTTAAATTTGTTGAAAACTGCGCGCGGCCAACTTGATGGTTTGATCCGTATGGTCGAGGAAGACCGCTATTGTATAGATATATCAAACCAGATTTTGGCTGCGATCGCAATTTTGAAAAAAGTCAATTTGGATGTCCTGACCGCGCACCTGCAACACTGCGTACGCGACTCTTTTAACAGCGACCAGGAAAAAGATGAGAAAATCCAGGAAATCCAAACCGTCATCAAAAAACTAAGCACGTGAATAGAATCGTGCCTGGCACCAAATTATGCACTGCATAGAATCGTGCCTGGCACCAAATTATGCAGCACCAATCTATGCATCGGGGTGCCGGGTCAGTTTTTGCCGGTTTTTGAGGACGAAGTTGCGGTTTACCAGGGTCATGATGGCCGGTAATAATCTAAAAACAACTGCGACGCCGAAGAATATATTGTACAGAAGGACAAAGAGGAAGAACGGCAGTTTTCTGTTATATTCTTCCACAATATTAGAATTTTCTTCCAGGATTTTCCGCGATCTTTTAAGGCTGGATCGGGCTACGAAAAGATTGGCAATCCCGGCGGCGAGAGTTAGAAATCCGTAAATGTTCCATTCAAATACGTAAGGCGGCCAGTCCAGCCAACCAAGCCGGTGGTTTATGATATGAAACAGGCCAAATGCAATCCCCAGAAATCCGGCGATAAGCCAAAGAAAGCCGGTACTGCGCTCTTTTCCACTAATCCTGATAATCAGTTTTTCACGTTCACGGGTTTCGCTGTTGATCTCTAACTGCTTCATCTCCACACCAGCCTCTCACTCTTACCTCAGCTCAGCTTTTTAATAAAAAGAATATGCAATTAGAATAACAAGCTCAAGTTAACACGCAGTGGCCGCAGTTACAGGCTCCAGCGTTCTATCAGCCAAAAGTTGATCAATTTAATGGTTTCTGCCAGGACTTCCGCCCTGTGTTCGCGATCGCGATACCAGCTTGTGCTGTCGAAATCATCCAGGCGGCTTGGAACCGAGGTAAGTTCGATTTCCCGTTCCAGCTGTGACAAGGCCCGCTCAAAAATAAGTCCGGACCGATAGGAATGACTTCTCGACGTCACCAAAAGAATTGAATTAATCTCTGCTCCTTTTTCCGCCTCCGAAGCCAGATAATCACGCACGGCCAGAGCCTCGTCCTGCGTGCTTTCAGTTTTTGCCGGCACGATGACTACATTATCCTCGGGAACTTGCATCTGAATTGCGATCTCGCGCACAGCTTCTGCCCCCAACGGAACCGTGACGTTTTCCTCATCCAGAATATCCAGGTGCCTGGCCAGTGTTTCTGCAATGATGATTCGCTCTGAAAAGCCCTCGCGATAGAGATAAACGGCTTCAATTATCCGCTCCGGTTCCGAACCCAAAAGCACGACAATAGCGTCAGCTTTTTGTGGTTCTTCCTCCCGCACCAACCTGGAACCGATGGTGAAGAAGTAGAGTAAAAACACTGCCAGCAGGATTAACAGCACTGAAATTACAATCTTGAGGGTTCGTTTCTTGTTTCGTTTCATCTCAGTCCGGCTCTTCCTTTCTCAGCAGATCGATAGCAGCAGCATCAACTCCTACTGCATTTTTCATATTCAACCCATTTTTATTGCCGCTGATCATTATAAGTCATATTTCCGTGCCTGGCATCTTTTTATGACTTCTCTCTGATCTTTGATATAATTAATGATGAGAAAATTACTCGGCAGTTTTCGTCGTTTTTGCCGGTAATTAAGAGGTAAAAAAATGAGTAAACTAGAATTTTTCTATGATTATACATGTCCCTTCTGTATGAGGGGCTATAATGCACTTGTCGAAAACTTAAAAGACCACAGGGACATCGAAGTCATCTGGCGCCCCTGCGACGTGAATCCCCTTCCTGAAACTAATCCATACTCCTACAACCTGGGCATACAAGGTTTTTACTTTGCAGAGGAAAAAGGAATCGACCTTTTCGCCTACAACGCCCGTGTTTTTCAGGGAGCCAACGTCGATCGCCTGGACCGCTATGACCACGCAGCTTTTGCCGAATATGTCAAAGACTTGCTCGATCCGGCAGAACTGGAAAAAGCTTTGCGCAGCGGTGAATACAAACAAAAGCAGTTCCAGGGCAACGATTACGCCTATGAACAGAACGACGTCTGGTTTATTCCGGCCTTACGCATGAACGGCAAAAAGCTTGATGCCACTGGCGGCCTCGGTATCAACGAGAATAAACTCGTAAAGTTTTTGAAAAAAGCAAAATAAATCACTTTCGGTTTTTACTAAAATCTATAAGAGCCGAAATCATTGCACAATATATGAAAACACGGCCTGATACCGTTTGTAGCGAGCTGATATTGATAAGAGGTGATTAATGACAACCGGAGCTTTACTTGATGCACTGATTGAGATTGCGGGAATCAGTAAAACCGATTTTGCTATGGCTACTTACATGGCACCCAGCGGGCTCAGTTTAATCCTAACCGGCAAACGCCTCCCCGCCGTTAAAGACAAGGAAACCTTTTGCCTCCAGGCCGCCTCCGCCCTCGCGGTCCATATATTTGAAGCACATTGCTATCGCAAATTAAACCATCTTTTTCCCGTTATCTACGATTTTCACACTCAACACGAGCTGGAATCCTTTCTCCAGCGCGCTCTGGAATATACTTTGGACCGAGACTGGGCTCTGGCCCACGAGCAGGATCTTGATTACCCCGATTACGGAAAAATCTATCTGGGAGAACAGAAAATCCTGAATACTTTCTGCATCTTTCTCTCGGACTACCACACGCGTTATCCTGATGACAATCTCGAAACTTACAGCTCACTGCCGATCTTTAACGGCCAATACCCTCCTTTCCTCAGACGCTTACGTTTTACGGCCAAAAATGACACTTGCCGGATCAGTCTGCACCAGGCCATTCCCATGGGAACAGACATGAAAACCGTCATCCCAGGAAATCCACTTAATATCATCTACGCACTGCAGGATTATTGCGATCTCAACTTTTGGCAGGCTCGTATTGATATCAGCGAAAACCTCCTGCTGGTGAAAGACCGCTTTCTCATTATTTTCGACCACCTGATCGATAAAAGCTGGAGCATGTCAGTAATTAAGCACAAAAGCCAGGTGCAAAACATTTATGAAGAAATAAAATCCCGACAGGACCAGCTGCTAAGTTTCGACCGCGATCAATTCCTCGAAAGACGAAAATCCGGCCAGAGCTTTTATGACAAGCTGATGCAGCTCGAAATAACAGACGTCTTTACCTTCACTCCCATCTGCTACTCAGTGACAGACGAAGATCTGGCACAAATTGAGTCATCAGCAGAAGACCGCCGGAAATTGTTAGCTTTTTCAAAAAAATTCTCGAAGGAGACTGCCGGATTTATTTTTCTGATCTCAGCCTGCGAGCGATAGCCGGTGAGGGGAGATTGCTTGTTCCTCTGCACGGCACAATCGACATTCCCCCATCGGAGCGTATGCCTTACCTGAATCACGTCATGCAATATGCCACAAAAGACGCAGCGGACGATAAATTCCAGCTGGTCTACAGCAGCATCTCCAGGATGTGGCTGGTTTGCACACCCGAACTGAGCATCATTTACACCATCGGACACGACCTGAAAAATGAAAAAGTCCACCTTTTTTATGGCATAAACCTGGGAGACAATTTTCGGGAATTAATCGAGCAAGAGGGATTGGAAACAGCTGCTTTTAACAGCGACTTATGGAATGATTTGCGGCAAAAAATAGGCTGATACGTTAACAACAGCACCTACGTTCGGAACTTCTGTATGCGCAAAAGAGCATTGAGTAAAACTTCAGGCTATTTTCAGGCTATAATATGGTATACTTTTTTGTCTGTTTGAGGAGATTTTAAATGAAAACTGCTTCTTTGCTCGAAGAACTGATTGCTATCGCGGCTATTACAAAAAAAGATTTGGCTGCGGCCGTTTCTTTGTCACCAAGCGGATTAAGCCGCTTTTTGACAGGTCAACATTCGCTGGATCTGCGTGATCACAAAAATTTCAGCCTGGGATCGGCTCAGCTGCTGGCGTCAGCCATTTATAAGCCAAACTGCTTTAGAAAGCTGACCGGTATTTTCCCTTTTATTTACGATTTTTCCTCAAAAAACGATCTGGAGATCTTTCTCTATAATGCGATTTCTTACACTCTGGAACATGATTTTGCCGTCAGTAACGAAATTTTTCCCGACTATCAGGATAAGGATTATTTTTACTATAATCACCGCCAGGTGTTGAATATGACCTGTATCATTCTCTCAGATATTTTGCAGACTGAAAAAGACGAGGCACTCGAGTTCTACAGCACCCTGCCTTTCCTTTTTCGCGAACTGCCCTACTCACTCAACCGAATTATTTTCACCAAAAATGACCGGAGCAAGATCAAGTTTAATCAGTCTCTCAGCTGCAAGTCAGATTTACTTTCTAAAGGTGCTCCGCAGATAAGTAACCCCTTCGGTATCATCCATCAGCTTGAGTTGAATTTCGACCTTTATTTCTGGGAAAAAAATCAGGCTCCGCAGCAGCAGTATCTCCTATTAAAAGATCACTGCCTGCTGATATATGATTCTCTGCCCGATGCCGCACCGACCCTGAAACTTATCCGCAACAAGAATTATCTGCAGCGCTTTTCACAGTTTATCGAAAAAAGCTGGGGCCGCAAACTGAGTTTTAACCGAAACGAAGCGAATCAGATACTGGATGCTGATCCGACGCTTTTGTCACAGCTGACCGACCGCGATCTGCAAGCTATCTACACTCTTGCACCGGTCGGCTATGTTCTAAAGCCGGATGAAATGGAAGCGGTCGAAAAATCGCCGGAGCGGCGGGAGCGATTACACCAGTTTTTTACTAAGCTGATCAACTCGGGCGCCGACATTTACGTTTCCGGTGCCGCCATCGGTGAATTTGCCAGGTCGGGAAAAGCGATCCTGCCTCTGAGCGGTATTACCACTATTCCAAAAAACAGACGCATTGAAATAATGCAGCGTTTGGAAACACAGCTCAGCCCCGAAATGAAAAAAAGAAGCAAGGTGATCTATACTTCGATGTCGAGTGCGGTCATTCTCTGCAGCAGGGATCTCACTTTACTATACATGGTCAATCAGGACGGCAGCAAAGAGAAGATCCATCTTTTCTTTGTCGAAAATGCCGCTGCATATCTGGAGGAGGATTTCAGAAAAAAAGAATTCCGCCTGCTGGAATATTCTGATAGCCGTTGGCAAGCGTATATTGACGAGGTTCGCAGCCGGTTGCATTAAAACCGGATCTGTCAGCAACCGGAAAAGTTTGAGTTTTCCCCGAAATCTAAATCGCCACTGAGAGCTCTCAGTGGCGATTTGCGTTAGTTTAATTATATAAGTGCAATCTTATCTGACTTGGGGCACGCTTGGGAAACATCTATTTCCCAAGCGCGCTCTGGCATGAAAACTGCCTAGTTTGGGTCAGACAGAAATACCTTTTATTGTCCTCTGTATCGCTTGCGCGGACGCTGGTTTTGCCATGCATAAACGACGACTGCGAGCCCTGCTACTATCAGGGCTAAGCCCAAGAGTGAACTGCTTCTGCTTTCTCCGGTTTTTGGTGGCTCAGGATATAGAGAATCTAATAATTCCTGAGAAAATTCATTGGTGAATTCTGGAAGTTCTCCATCCGTATATACCACTTTTGCATGGAGTTTACCTTCACCATCATCAGTGACCGTGACAATTACCTCGAATTCAGAGTCATCATAAATGTAACCGGGTTCGTCAGCTTTTACTTCACGGATAGTGTATTTATATTCGCCGGCTTGATCGTAGTCAATGGCTGGGAATTTCACGCTTCCATCTGCCATATTGCTGGCAGTCAGAAGCACTTTATTGTCTCCGTCAAGCAACTCAAAGCTGAATTGTTTGTTCTTGAGGTCTTTGCCTTCCAGTATCTTGTTTGCCACGAGAGTTGCAGTTGTGGGAGCAGCAGCGTAGCTGTTAGTAAAGACGACTTGCTCTGTTCCGTAATCGACGGTAGCAATTAAGTTGCCTTCTTCGTCGTCAACTACAGTTACATTCAGCTTGAAAACTGTGTCGTCGTAGCTTACACCACCCTGTGATCCTTTTACTTCGCGGTCATCGGTCACAGTTACATGTACCTCGAACACTGTCTCATCGTAGGTAACACCACCTTGCGATCCTTTTATCTCACGTATTGTGTACGCATGTTCACCCAGAGTATCGTAAGTTATCTCATCAAAAATGATTTGGCCGTTCGCATTAGTAGTCGCTGTTTCGATCACTTGGTCGGATTCGTCCAATAGTTCGAAAGTAAACTGATTATTGATCAGCTCCTGTCCTTCCAGGATCTTCCGAGCTTTAAGCACGATGCTGTCAGATGCCGGGACATTACATTATTTAATTAAAGCTGATTCTGAGGGTTGGCCCTAGCAGT
>CAZVVR010000025.1:0-12549 GCA_964630605.1 uncultured Mageeibacillus sp.
GTGACAACTGTTAAAGTCGAGAGTCTAAGACAAAGCATAATATTTTGTCAAGCAGATTTATTCGTAAAACTGTGTCAGTCAATAGACAAGACCAGGAAAAATACTTATGATATTTTAAGTAATTGCTTTTATGTCATTGATTTATTGTGGAGAGGAGAAATAAGGCTATGCAAACAGAAGACAACTTAAACTTGTACAAAAGTCCGTTATATCCGGTCAGAGAGATAAAAGACCTGCGTGATATGATTCAGCAAAGCGAAAAACTGTATGCTGATGAAACAGCGTATATGGTTAAGGATCCGATAGCTCTCCGGGAAATTGAAGCCGGGTCTGACAAAGCAAAAAAATTAAAGCCGGACCCGTCACGTTCCTACGGTCGTATAACATTTAAACAGTTTGCTGCTGATGTGCGTGCTTTCGCCAGTGGACTTATGGAATTGGGAGTTAAACCGGGTTGCCGTGTTGCGATTTTTGCTGAGACCAGATACGAATGGTATGTCTCATACCTTGCAGTAGTTAACGGACTGGCTGTAGTGGTACCTCTTGACAAAGAACAACCGGCAACTGAACTTTTAAGTTTAATAGAAAGATCCAACGCAGATACACTTTTGTATTCAAATTTTAAAAATGATCTGGTGCAAGAGGTTCGCTCTGAAATGACAAGTGTAGAACGTTTTATTCAATTTGATTACCCCGGTGACGACGAAACAGATACAGAGTATTTTTGGGATATTTTGGCTGCGGGCCAAAAACTGCGTGAGGCAGGAGATCGGGCCTATGATGAGCTGCCGATCGATCCCGATGCCATGAGTATCCTTCTTTTTACATCAGGAACTTCAGCAAAATCAAAAGCAGTTATGCTTAGCCATTCCAATATCTGTGCCAATCTTATGGGAATGTGCAGCATGGTTTATATTGATAAACATGATACTTTTCTTTCGGTTCTTCCTCTGCACCACACTTATGAATGCACCTGCGGTTACCTGTGCCAGCTTTATCGCGGCAGCGCGGTTGCTGTCAGTGACGGTTTGCGTCATATCGTAAAAAACATGAATGAATCCGGCACAACAATTATTCTGGTTGTCCCGCTTATGGTTGAAGCTTTTCATCGCGGCATCTACCGAAAAGTAAAAGCTGATCCTAAAACTGTACGAAAGCTGGAAATGGGCAAGAAAATCTCGAATTTTCTTCTAAAGTTCAGGATAGATATACGCAAAAAATTATTTAAACAAATCCATGATAGTTTTGGAGGCAAGCTTAAACTGATTATTGCCGGCGGAGCAGCAATTAGCCCTGTTTTAATAGGCTCCATGCAAGAGCTGGGTTTTCATACTATCCAGGGATATGGCTTGACGGAGTGTGCTCCGATTTTGGCTTTGAATCGTGATGTTTACTACAATAACAAATCAGCAGGTTTACCGCTTCCCGGCGTTGATATAAAAATTATTGAACCTGATGAAGACGGAATCGGCGAAATTATCGGCAAAGGTGAAAATATCATGCTTGGTTATTACCGGGCCCCTGAACTTAACGCTGACGCTATCGATAAAGACGGCTATTATCATACAGGTGATCTCGGCTACTTGACTAAAGATCAGTTCGTGATTATTACCGGCAGAAAATCAAACTTGATTGTAACCAAAAACGGCAAAAATATTTTTCCGGAAGAAATTGAGTTTCTGATTAATCAGGGTGAGCTGGTTCAGGAATCGATCATCTACGGTGTCAAAGATCACAGAGGAGAAGAAATAATTACCGCAGAAATTTTCCCCAATCAAGAAGCCCTTGCTGCTGATCCTGAACTGGCAGATCTTTCTCTCACTGATGAAAAAGTCAGAGTAAAAATTTTCAGTTGGATTAAAGCTGAGGTTAACACCAAGCTAGTGCCTTACAAGCATGTACGTAATGTAGTTTTGCGTGATACGGAATTTCCCAAAAATACCTCCCGCAAAATAAAACGCTATAAATCACAGTAGGTAATTCCAAGTAAAAACAAAACCGGCAGAGCGGTCCGCCCTGCCGGTTTTTAAGTCTTTGGCTATAAGTTGTGGTTTATTGCGGTGGCTTATAAGAATCCTTTAAAGCGACCGAGCGATTAAAGACCAGCTTTTCGGCTGTTGAATCATGAGAGTCGTGAATAAAATATCCGTTGCGCATAAACTGGTAACCAATAGGAGAAACCTCTTGAGCCAGCAAAGGTTCAACTTTAGCATTTTGTACCATGAGTGAATCGGGATTGACCAATTCAATATAATTATCGGATTCTTTTTCGGGTTCTTCCACTGTGAAAAGGTTGTTATAAAGACGGATCTCAGCGTCCAGTGCAGTATCCCGATCCAGCCAATGAATAGTTCCCCGTACTTTTTGCCCTTTTGGTGCAGATCCGCCTCTGGTGTCTGGATTATATTCAGCCAGCACTTCGGTGATTTCACCATTTTCATCTTTTTTAAAACCCGTACATTCGACAATGTAGGCATTGGCCAGTCGTACGTGGTTGCCGGGATAAAGGCGGAAATATTTTCGCGGAGGATCTTCCATAAAGTCGCTGCGTTCAATCCATAAATGTCGGGAAAAACTGATATCGTGCTGACCGGCTTCAGGATTTCTCGGCAGATTATTCATTTTCAGAATTTCTGATTTTCCTTCGGGATAATTGGTGATAGTCAGTGGAATCGGGTCCAACACCGCCATAGCGCGCGGAGCTCTTTCATTCAGGTCTTCTCGCAAACAATGCTCCAGAAAAGCTACATCAACAGTGCTGTCGACTTTTGAAACACCAATGCGCTCACAAAAATCACGGATGGAGCGCGGTGTGTATCCGCGCCGGCGCAAACCACAGAGCGTAGGAAGCCTGGGATCGTCCCAGCCATCCACCACATCATTTTCGATTAAATAACGTAATTTTCGCTTGCTCATAACTGTGTTTGTCAGATTGAGACGGGCAAATTCTATCTGGCGCGGTTTAGAAGGAACAGATGTATTGTCTATAAACCAATTGTAAAGCGGGCGATGGTCTTCAAATTCCAGAGAACAAAGTGAATGCGTGATATGTTCTTCAGCGTCACTGATCGGATGAGCGAAATCGTACATCGGATAAATGCACCATTTATCACCTGTCTGGTGATGTTCCATATGACTGATGCGATAAATAACCGGATCTCGCATATTCATATTGCCCGAACTCATGTCAATTTTGGCGCGAAGTGTCATAGCGCCGTCGGGAAACTCTCCTGCTCTCATGCGGCGGAATAAACCGAGACTTTCTTCACTGGGGCGATTACGCCACGGACTTTCCTGACCGGGTTCGGTTAAAGAACCTCGCGTCGCTCGTATTTCTTCGGCTGTTAGCTCGCAGACAAAAGCCAGATCTTTTTTGATGAGCTCTTCTGCGTAAAGATACATTTGATCAAAGTAGTCGGAAGCATGGTAGAAACGATCACCCCAGTCATAACCCAACCAGTGGATGTCCTTTTTGATAGCTTTGACATAAGCCTCTTCTTCTTTGGCAGGATTGGTGTCATCCATGCGAAGATTACATAAACCCTGATAGCGTTCTGCCAGACCAAAGTTGATGACAATAGCTTTTGCGTGCCCTACATGCAGTAAACCATTGGGTTCAGGTGGGAATCTGGTGTGAACGGTTTTACCTTCTGTTCGGCCGCCTTCTGCCATATCTTCATCTATTGCATCGATAATGAAATGAGAAAGCTCATTGTCGGTTGTAACTTCCTCTGCTGGCGTGATGCCATAATCTGTAGTAGGGAAGCTAAAGCCTAAGTCCTTTTTTGTCATATAATTTCACTTCCTTGTCTTATTGAGTGTTAGTTATTTGAGCTAGTTCATGATAACATGCAATGAATAAGCTGACTAATACCAGCTTAATTTTTGTCAGGATCATTTATGTTTGGTTATGTACGACCGGAAAAAGAATTATTACTTATGTGTGAGTTCTCACGCTATCGTTCTGTTTATTGTGGTTTATGTAAAACAATTAAAGAACGTTATGGCAATCTGCAACGCAGTATTGTTACTTATGACATGACTTTTTTGGCTACACTGCTTCTGGCTTTGTCAGAGGATGACAGCAAAATTGTTCAGGAAGCTTGTGTGTTAAATCCAATTCAGAAAAAGGCAATTAGCAAAAACCATTTTGCTCTTGACTTTTCCGCTGACAGCAGCATATTGCTGGCCTATTATTCCGCACGCGACAACGCTTTGGACGAAAGTCCCGTTATGGGGAGACTGCAAAGCCTCTTTCTTTATCGGTCCTGGAAAAAAGCTGTCCGGCTTTATCCCGAATTGTCTGCAACAATAGAGGCTTCCTTAGCTGAGCTGAGAGAGTTTGAAAAAGGCGACTATAATCCAAAAGCGGCAGATGTTTTCGGACAGATTTTGGCTGCACTTTTTGCTGAAGGTTCTAAACAGCTCGATCATCCGGATCATCAGATGCTGGTCAGGGTTTTACCAGACGTAGGTTTTGCATTGGGTAAATGGATTTATTTACTGGATGCATTTGACGATCGCGAAGACGATCTTCATAATAAGCAGTGGAATCCGCTACTCAAATATTCTGAGCCTGACGGCCGGATTTTTGTTGAAAAAATCCTCAAAGAATGTGAGGAAGAAGTGGACCGTTTGCTGGCTCTGCTGCCTTATCAGCGGGATGGTGGAATTATTGGGAATATTGCCACTATTGGTTTGGCACGAACACGGGAACGTATTTTGGCCGGAATCGACCTGCCCCGGGTATAGCAATAACCGATTAAAACTGGAGATTAATTAAAATGGCAAAAGACCCATATGATGTTTTAGGCGTTAGACGCGGGGCCACGGAAAAAGAAATCCGTGATGCTTATCTTGCACAAAGTAAAAAATATCATCCGGATAAATATCAAGATCCTAATATGAAAGAACTGGCGGAAGAAAAGATGAAGGAAATAAACATCGCCTACGACCAGTTAACTAAAGGTGGACAGCAACAAAGAGGTCCTTATCAGAGACCGCCATATCAAAGTCCTTACGGTGGTTATGGCAGCCCCTTCGGGCAGCAGCAGCAACAACAAAATCAGTCACCCTATTATCGCTCTTCAAGTAGCTGCTGTTGCGAGCAAATGGCCTGCCTGTGCTGCGCGGACTCTTGTTGCGAATGTATGGGTGGAGATCTCTGCCTGTGCTGTTAAACTTTCTTGTGTTTGAATGATCTTGTTTGAGTAAAAGTCATGTCATCTGATAACGAGTCATCAAAATCAATTTTTTCGCTGGCATTAGGCGGAATACTAATAGCCCTTGGCTGGATTTTTGTTGTTCTCTCAGGTGTCTTTCCCACAGGGCGTCTTTTTTTACTTTTGCTGGCTTCCCTAGTAGTTGCAACATCATGTTTTGAGATGAAATTCTCTGGTGCTGTTTTAGTAGCTTTGGGTATTAGCCTTCTGAGTCTGGCATATCCCGGACCCATACATGCGGCTGTTTTTGCTCTGTTTGCAGGGCCCTTGCCCTTGCTTATGCTTGTGTTTTATCGCCGTCAATTTCCCGTAGTGTTGCAATATCTGATAAACCACACTCTTTTGAGTTTATTGCTGGTAGCAGTTCTCAGTATTTTTGGTTTGCATAATTTTATAACCAACCGGATAAATGTGGAAGCTGGATTAATATGGTTTATTATTTTAGCTGTTTTCCAGATTTTGCTGCTTGTTTATCGGTATATACTTTTTAACTATGAAACATTTTATTACAGAAGAATAAGTCCATGGATCAACAGAAGATGATAATCATTTTTTGGGATTTCCTGCCTGTTCCAGTCTTCGCATGCGTCTCCAGTAGAACAGTTTAATAATTTCTCTTATTAACAGGATAGTTAAGATAAGACATATTAGTATAGCTAGTCCAATAATCATGCGACCCAGATTTTCGTTATTGTAAAGTTGAGTCACCAGCCTGGCAAAGATGGTATTGGATGAGATAATATCACGGTCCGGTCCGACCCGAACCGGTATTCTGGTGCCGTCAAGCATTTCGAAAATAATTAGCCCGGTCATGCTTCCTTGTTGGAGAGGAAGAAGGTAGGGTGCGTTGCCAACATAAATTACGTCGTCATTTAAATAAAAGTTATCTTTTGGATGAACATAGTAGACTGTGTCTAAATACTGAAGATTAAAGCTCACACCGCTTTCCGCAGTTTCACTGCGGCCCGGAACAAGGCTTCCTGCCTGGGTTAATGGCGTAATCTGGTAAAACTGATCTATGCTGTCATAGAGTTTTAAATTTTCATCAATCATCAGACTTTGATCGGTTGAGAGCAAAAGAGTTGTCACAGGAATATCGTTTGTGGTTATTCCAAAACTAAGGCTCAGAGAAAAACGATTTGAGCTGTGATGATAGGCAGCTTCCACCTTGCCTTCAGAGAGTGTAAATAAACGTGCAATATTTGAGCGAATTGGTATTACCCGATCTCCGGTATCTGAGCGCACTGACACCAGCTCTTCAGTTACACGGAGATAATCGATTGCCGATCTGCTGGCATACAAAGCCTGAGCCAAACGGGAAAGATCAAGAAGACTGCTGGTAGCTGTAAAAACTTCCGTATTTTCGTAGTTAGGTACAATGCCGGGTACAGGCTGACCATCGATTAGTATCTGTAACCCCTGGTTTGAGTCCTTTTCAAACGTCAAATTACTCCAGTCAATTTCCGGATCGGTAAAAATGGGAGAAGGCGGATTTTGATGTTCTGCTTGTGAAGTCAGCAAAGTATAAAATTTACTGTTAATCATTCCCAGCTCAGAGGCCCTTTGATCCATAATCTTTAGAAAGCTCTGTTCGTCGCCAAACAGATGTTCTGCTATGGCTAATGCGGCTGCATCAGAGTTTTGCATCAACATTCTTAAGACAAGGTAACGGTAGGGCAAATCCATTCCGCTTTTTAATTCAAAGCTAGTGTTTAATTCATCTTTAGCGAGCTTTTCTGCTTGCTTGGAGATACTTATCATATCTTCAGGGCCAAGTCTGTCTGCACTCACCAATAGAGCCATTAAACGGGAAACAGCCGGAATTTCCAGTGAAATATCTGCGTTATGCTTATAAAGAAGAGGACGATCCGCTGCATTAAATACCAAGGCAGCTGGTAAATCAAAGGGCGGAGCAAAATCAGCCGCCATATTTATTTCACCACCGTCGCTTGCTGAGACTTTTTGTTTCTGTGATAGGAGAACGCCTGTCAGTGAGCTGAACAAAGTGATAAATGCAAGAAGAACCAGAGCAACTTTAGCGGCAGCAGGAAAGATATTATGTTTACGGAAACTACTTGTGCCTGCCATTACGACTTCCCTTCATGACATATAGGATAATGATAGGGTCTTTTCTTGTAAGAAGCAATAACGATTATATGCTAAAATTGTAATTAAGTAGCAGATTTAAAGGAGTTAAGAGACCTGGTGTCATTCTATAAATTATCGTTATCAAATATAATCCGACCTGTAGTTCGTTATTTTAGTCTTATGTTTGTCCTGATTTTGACTGCTCTGCCTTTGCTTGCATGTCAACCTGAGGGACCGGCTGCTAAGCAGCGCGATGCTGATTACGGAACAGCAGGAACAGAATTTGCTGAGACTTTAGCAAGAAATTTCCCACGCCGGGTTCCGGGCTCTGACGTTGAGGCGGGAGCGGCCCGATTCATTTTCGACCAGCTTACTCTGCTCGGTTTCTCGCCCCAAAAACAAGATTTTTCTTTTTATAAAACCGGTGTTCAAAAAGAATCACAAAATATAATCGCCAAGCTGGATGGAGCAGGTTTCACGTATTCACCGCAGTTTGAGCGTGATCGCAAAGAAAACTATCCGGAGAAAATAGATGATAGAATACTAATCATCGGAGCTCACTACGATACGCCCGACTTTGCACCCAAAGCTGATGAAAATGGATATGTACCGCCCAACACAGCAGACGGCATTCATAACAATGCTTCAGGTGTAGCTACAGTTATGATGGCGGCCAAGCAAATGCTGCTGCAAAAGCCCGGTTATGATATCCATTTTGTATTTTTTGGTGCAGGAACTAACCGGCAAGATGGTGCTAAGGCTTATCTTAAATCTTTGTCCAGCAATGAAATTGAGCGTGTTGATGCCATGGTTAATATTGGACCCATCTATGCCGGAGATAAAATATATGCGCATGCGGGACAAAATTCCGTAATGTCCGGTTCTGTGAAAGATTATAATATGCGACGCAAGTTGTATCAGGTTACGGATATATTTTTTGATTATGTGCTTAATACTCAAAACAATTATGCTGTATATACCAACCAAACTGATTATTACATGCCTTACACTCCACTGGGCGGAGGGCCAAAACAATTAGGACTTTACCGTGAATGGACTGTGACTGAGTCTGATCATACGCCTTTTGATGATGCAGGGATACCGGTTGTATTTATGGAGTCAGGTGACTACAATGTCGTGGATAAAGATGATCTTGGGCAGGAAAATACCAGTCCCCGCTTTGCCCCAACACAGGGTATGATCTCGGCTAGTTTGTTTGATGAGACTGATTACCTGAAAGATTTTTTCCGTACGTTGGAAAAAGAAGCGGATATAGAATTGCCGTCATTCCCTGATTTGACGGGGCCGGAGGGAACGAACCCAGAGACAGCCGCAACAAGTGCAGAAACATCTAAAACGGACGAGTCGGATGACGAAAAAGCTTATGACGATGATCGTCTGACCAAGCGTATTAACAATACGGCATTTGTTTTGGTGCAACTGGCCAGGCGCGGACCAGTTGATTACGGCTTTGACCAATAATTATTTGTCCCAAGATAAGAAGGAGAATTTAAAATGCTCAATTACATACTTAACGTGACTATACTTGGCATCAGCGACTGGGTTTTTTGGCTTTTGATTGCTGTGTTGGCCAGTGTTATAGAAATCAGTACTCTTAATCTGGTATCCGTCTGGTTTATCATTGCTGCGGTTCTTGCTGTTGTTGCCAGCTTGCTGGGAGCATCGTTAGCTTTACAGCTGGTGGTGTTTTTCTCTTTAGCTGTGATTGGCTTATTGATATTTATTTTTGTCATTAGGCCAAAATATATGGGTAATGCCAGCCGGGCTGTTCCTACCAACGCTGACCGTATTATTGGTAAAGTAGGCATTGTCACAGAAACTATTGATACGGAAGTCGGACGTGGACTGATTCGTGTTGATACTCAAATCTGGAGTGCCCGTGCAGAGGATGAAGAAGACATTATTGAACCTGGTGCCGAAGTTTTAATCAGTACCATCAGAGGCGTAAAAGCGGTAGTCAAACGCTACCAAAGAAAAAAACCGGAGCAGCAGGAACAACCAGATCAGCGACCAATCCCGGAGACAGATTCTGCAAAATCTCCTTAATACAGAGCCCGAAGTATAAGCAGCAACAAATATGCAAAATAAAACTATTGAAAACCGCTTGGAGCATAATCCGAAGCATACATAACCATCATAAAGAAGGAGCTAATTATGACTTTGTTCTACACAGTTCTCCAAAATGGAGCAGCAGGTATTGGGGAAATTATTGTATTAGTGGCAGTAATTCTTTTTGTTTTCCTGATTCTTATCAGAAACGTCCGTGTCGTACCGCAGGCCAACGTCTATGTTATTGAGCGTCTGGGGACCTATAAGTCTACCTGGCAATCGGGCGTTCATATGAAGGTGCCCTTTATCGATCGTATTGCCCGCAGGCTATCATTAAAGGAACGCGTAGCAGATTTTCCGCCGCAAGCCGTTATAACTAAAGATAACGTTACTATGCAAATTGATACAGTGCTTTTTTTCCAAATCGTGGACCCTGTGCTTTACAGCTACGGTATAGAGAACCCGATTATGGCTATAGAAAACCTTACAGCGACAACATTACGTAATATCATCGGAGATCTGGAATTAGATGAAACTCTGACTTCCCGTGATGTCATTAATACACGTATGCGCGTCACTTTGGACGAAGCCACCGATCCTTGGGGAATTAAAGTAAACCGTGTTGAATTGAAAAATATCTTGCCTCCTCAGGATATTCAGACAGCCATGGAACGTCAGATGAAGGCTGAACGTGAAAAACGCGAAAGCATCCTGATCGCCGAAGGTCAGAAAGAAGCTGCAATTCGCGTGGCTGAAGGTGAGAAAGCGGCAGCTATACTGCGTGCTGATGCCATGAAGGAAACTTCCATCCGAGAATCAGACGGTGAAGCCCAGGCTATCATGAATATTCAAAGAGCTACGGCCAATGGACTCCAGATGATTAAAGACGTACAGGCAGATGATTCCCTGATAGCAATCAAAAGCCTGGATACCTTTGTTAAAGTTGCTGATGGGCGTTCTACCAAGATTATTATCCCTTCAGACATACAGAGTTTAGCGGGATTAGCTGTTTCTGTTAAAGAAATGCTGACTGATGTTAAAACTGACGAAAAAGAAAAATAGATATAATAACAATCTCACGATGAATTTGAGAAAATAATGCCGGAAAATCCAAAACCAAACTCGCTGACCGGAGTAGTTAGCTCGCTTTATATTCATGTGCCCTTTTGTCAGAGTAAATGCCATTATTGTGATTTTTACAGTATAGATGGTGCAGATGATGAATTATTTCGTTTATGGCATGAGACGATAAAAACAGAAATAAAACGACTGGCCTGGGAAGCTGATGTGGCAGGTGTCAGAATCTGCCCGTTAAAAACAGTCTATTATGGCGGAGGCACGCCCTCATTGGTACCTATCGAGTTTCTCTCAGAGGAACTCGATCTCTGCCGGAAACTATTCGGCATAAATCAAAATGCTGAGATTACTTTAGAAGCAAATCCAGAGCAAATTTACTCAGCAGAGATCGCTGCAGATTGGCTGTCAGCAGGCTTTAATCGTTTGAGTATTGGTTTGCAAAGTGCGTCAGATCATTTGTTATCCCTTATGGGGCGCAGACATACAAGAGAAGACGCTTTGCGGGCAGTCATGAATGCTTCTGCTGCAGGATTCAGTAATATTTCCCTTGATTTGATCAGCGGTTTGCCCGACGCTGAGATGGAAGACATCGAAGACACATTGAGTTTTATCGCGGATCTGCCTTTGACACATCTTTCTGTTTATGCTTTGGATATACCTTTCGGCAGCGTTTTCGCAAAGATGCAAGCACAAGAAAATCAACGTTTTCCCGATGATCTCAAAGAAAGGAAGATGTTCCACCGTATTAAACAAGCAGTTACTGCCCGCGGCTTTAAGCACTATGAGATCAGTAATTTTGCTTTGGATTCTTTTCAATCACAACATAATTTAGTTTACTGGCGAGCGGAACCTTATCTGGCTGCGGGTCCGGCAGCCAGCAGTTACTTAGCCGGTATCAGGCGAAGTAATCCGGCATCTTTGCAGAAGTGGCAGCAGTCAGTCACAGACAGCGGACCTTTTTCTGAAAATACTATTACTGAGATTATCACTGAAGATGAAGCTCTCTGCGAAACGATGTTACTGGGGCTGAGATTGCTGGAAGGAGTACATTATTCAGATGTTATGCAGCGTCATGGCAAAGATTTTCGAGTTATTTTTGCAGCTCAAATTGAAGATTTAACCAGTAAAAATTTGCTTGATTTTGATGGTGAAACTTTGCGTTTGACGCAGAAGGGTGAGGACTATTGTAATATCGTTTTTCGTGAATTTGTGTCACTGAACACTAATACGAAGACTAGTTCAAATTAATTTCATAATGCGCCATTTTTGTTTTCTTTAAAACGTTGACACTCTGCAAGAGGGATGTTAAATTATGTTTAGCACTCGAAGACGACGAGTGCTAAAATTTTTAAAAAGGAGGAAATATTTATGGATGAACGTGCAAAAATGATCCTGCGAGCAGTGATTAACAGCTATGTGGAAATTTGCGAGCCGATAGGTTCCAAGTATCTGGTAGATAAATATAATCTTGATCTTTCCTCCGCTACAGTGCGTAACGTCATGTCCTGGCTGGAAGATGAAGGATATCTGGAAAAACCTCATACTTCGGCAGGCAGAGTACCCTCAGATAAAGGTTATCGCGCATATGTAAACAATCTTCCTTACCTGCCGCCGGTTCCGGTAAAAAAACAGGTGGAATTTCGAGAATATTTAGAAAATCAAATTGATGAAGCTTCTGATCTTATTTTCAGAGCTGCAGATTATCTTTCTGAAGAAACAGACTTTGTGTCCATCGCTTTGTCTCCGGATTTCGGCTCAGCCAATATTAAACAGTTAAAAATATTGATGATTGAACCCGGAACAGCGCTGGTTGTTGTTGTTATCTCAGCCGGTATTGTACACGATCGGCTGATCCGCGTTTCTGATCTTCTGGATGAAGAACAGCTGAACCGTATTGGTAATGCTGTAGAAAAGGCAGTCAAGGGAAAATCCCTGAACGATATTAGTCTGGTGATGGTGACTGCAGCAGCTGAAGATACCGATATACCGGATCCTCTACTGAAACAGATTGCATACGAAACATATGCCAGTATCAAGCAAATGGATAATCTTGATTTATACGTAGATGGATCCCACCGTTTATTGGGTCAGC
>CAZVVR010000025.1:12559-13407 GCA_964630605.1 uncultured Mageeibacillus sp.
CAGCCGGAATTTCAGGATATTGACAGGGCACAGCGTTTTTTCCATGCCATCAATAAACCTCAAGTTGTAGCAGGGTTTATGAGTGATATGCAAAAAGAAGAAGAAGCCAAAAAAGCGGACACTTTGGATGCTGATACAACCACTAGTCCTGATTCAAATATAAAAGAGCAGGAAACTGCAGCTAAATCCCGGAGCAGAGATGCGTATATGCTGAGAATCGGTCAGGAAATAATTCTACAGGGATTTGAAGATATGTCATTTATCTCAACTGTTTACCGTGTTTCTGATAAAATCTCTGGTCAGCTGGCGGTAATCGGGCCTAAACGCATGCGCTACGGAGAAATTATTTCTCAAATCCAGTTTATAAATAAAACTTTATCAGAAATATCTGAGCAAATGGACTGAGATTGTTAATATTATTATGGTGGAAAAAGAAGGAGTGTTGAATGAGCAAAGCTAAAAAGAAAAAAAATTCATCAGACGTCAATCCTGAAGTCGAGAATGAAAATCTGGAGCAGGATCAAAAAATTGATGCAGCAAAAAATGCTGCGGATGCAGAAACTGACCTGGATGAAGCAAAGGCTGATATTGCGGAAGCAGATGAAGAAAAATCAATTGACTGGCAAGATCGATATTTGCGTATCGCTGCGGAATACGATAATTACCGTCGACGCACGAAACAGGAGCTTGAATTTTTATTTCAGGACGCAACCTGTGTGGTTGTCTGCGAGCTGCTGCCTGTACTGGACAGCTTTGACAGTGCTCTTAACATAGAAGGCGAAACTAACAAAAACATTAAAGAATCTGATGCCAGCGGTATTAGTCTGATACATAAACAGTTAATCGGC